>CBFCZA010000144.1:0-7451 GCA_965602285.1 uncultured Curvivirga sp.
CAAGGATCATTGCACTTGCTTTTGCTTCAGAAGATAAAGCCTTAATTTTTAAAACCATTTGTTTTCTACTACGTAGGATATTTGATAAATTAGTTAATGTATCAGCTAAGTTACCACCTGTATCTTTCTGAATTGAAAGTGTAATTACAAAAAATTTAACGTCCGGTGAAGGTAATCTTTCTGCCATTGACCAAAGCGCTTTTTCAAGCTCATTGCCAAATTGAACCTCTTGCATCACTGCTTTAAACTCTTGTCCAATAGGTCCATCGAATTCTCTTGAGACAGATATCAGGCTTTCTGAAACGGGCAAACCACTGCGCATACCACGCACCATTAAATCAATTGCGTCAGGGAAATCACGTACGAATAAGTTAAGTCTTTTTTCCGCCAATGCTTTAATAACAAATAATGGTCCTAGAACACCCGCAGTGACACCAAACAAGGTCGAAGTGAAGAGATTTAATTTTAAAATGAATGAAATTAATAATGTTGCAATAACAGTGATACCAACCATCAAAGCCAAAAACTGACCAATAGACAAATCCTTCCCCGTACGCCGTAATAATTTTTCAATTTCCTGCTTTTTAGGTGCAATCCTATTGAAGAAAGAGAAAATAGCAGTCGTATCATGATCCTTTTTACGAACGGAACTTTTAGTTTCAGGAACTCTATTATTTCCATAATGTAATTGAGCTAAAGATTTTAATCTATTCTGGCGTGCTTTTTGGCGTTCATGTCCTGTTGTTAGAACCAAAAGTAATAACAATGTCGTTGCTGAAATTCCCGCAATCACTATGAATGAATTAAGTTCCATTTCTTTAGCTCCTATTACCCTAAACCGCCATTGCCTGCATCAATGCCTTATCCAAACCGAAATATTCAGCTTGGGTCATGAATGCAGGGCGCAGACCTGTACATTTATGTTCCCCAGTCAATTTTCCATCAGCTCCCTCGCCTGTGAACTCAAATTTGAAAAGATCCTGTGTAGTGACTACATCACCTTCCATACCCACAACCTCTGTCACATGGGAAACACGCCTAACACCATCGCGCATGCGAGAAACTTGAACAACCATATGAACGGCACCCGCGATTTGTGCCCGAACGGCATCATGTGGCAACTTAACACCTGCCATTGCCACCATGTTCTCAAGCCGCGTAACGGCTTCTCTCGGGTTGTTAGCATGAATTGTAGCCATGGAACCGTCATGGCCTGTATTCATAGCTTGTAAAAGGTCCATGGCTTCACCACCACGAATCTCACCAAGGATGATTCTATCGGGGCGCATTCGTAACGTGTTTTTCATTAACTCACGCATGGTGATTTCACCTTGCCCCTCAAGATTGGGCGGGCGTGTCTCTAAACGAACCACATGTGGTTGTTGTAGTTGAAGTTCTGCAGCATCCTCAATTGTACAAATACGTTCGCCTGTATCAATCAGGCGTGACAATGCATTCAACAATGTTGTTTTTCCTGAGCCTGTACCTCCAGATATTACAATATTCAGACGACTTCGTGCCGCTATTTTCAAGACCGTAGCCATGGCATCAGAAATATTTTTCTGCTGACGCATAATTTCTAATGTAATTTTCTTTTCAGAGAATTTACGGATTGAAATACTTGGCCCATCAATCGCCAAGGGAGGAACAATGATATTAACACGAGAACCATCAGCCAAACGGGCATCACATAAAGGAGAACTTTCATCAACACGACGCCCCACATGGGATACAATACGTTGTGCGATATTCATAACATGTGCATCATCACGGAAAGTAACATCACTTAATACAAGCTTACCTTCACGTTCCACGTAAACTTGCTTCGCACCATTCACCATAATATCAGTGACTTTTTCATCAGCCAACAAAGGCTCAAGTGGGCCTAAGCCAAGCATATCGTTAATAAGAAGAGTAACCAATTGGCGTTGCTCTAACAAATTAAGGTTTAATTCTTTATCTCTTAAAATATCAATAACAATATCAGTTACTTGATCTGCTAGCATTTCACGTGGAATATTTAAGGCCTTACTTAAATCTAATTGGTCTAACAACACAGGCTGAACAATTTCACGGGTTTCAGCTAATAATTTGCTTTCCCCAACTCTAGGCTTAACATCCTTACTGGTACTTTCTTGCTTGGACCATGATAAGGCTAAATTCAAACCAACTGTAATATAGTCGCGCTGTTTATGCTCATCTATATTAAGATTATGCTTTAAAAGAACTTCTTCCAATTCAGCACCAATAAGAAGGCTTAATTCTTGACGCGGTTGAGAAGAAATAAAATCAGGTTTATGTCTTTTCTTTATTAGATCCATCAAGTCAGTAATAATTGAATCTTCACTAACAGGTTCTAATATTTCAGTAACTTTTTTAACTTCCTCTAAAGATGTTTTTGCATCGATTTTCGATTGAGCAACCTCACGGCCTCTATCTTTTAGGCGAACGACTCTCTTGTCTTTGAAATTATCCGCTAATTTTTCAACAATATTTTTTTCACTTGGGGTTTCATCATTTCTACGTTTACCAAAGCTCATGATTTTCTCCCCAAAATTCTAGATATCAAAGAAGGGTTTCTGCTCTCTTCAGCAATCCCAAAGATTCCCTCATGCAATTTTAGAAATTCATTTTTAAGAGGTTTGGGTGATTTAAGATTTTGGATAGAAAGGCCTTTTTCAGCTGCTTCAGCAAAACTATCTGGCGTAAATGGCACAACAGAAACGGGCTCTTTTCCCAATGTTTGAACAATATCTTTTAAACTCAATTCAGATGATTTTGATTGCCCTGTCTTATTCAGCACAATATGAACTCCCGGTGCGTTATCAATTGTTTCAATCCAATTATTCAAACGAATCGCATCACGTAAACTCGCAATATTAGGTTCCAAGACAAGAACAACATGGTCCACCTTATCTGCAAAACCTTCAAAATGAGGCATCAGATGGCGTGGAAAATCTACGATGACATTCTTGTAACTGCCCGTTAATTTATCGTGAAGGGTAGAAAAGGAATCTTTATCTAATTCAATGGCTTGAGAAGGGTCATCTTCAGCGGCCATTAAATGAAGTCCGTTATTTAAAATAATAGCAGAGCGTTCTAGAAATAGATCATCAATGCGCTCTGGGCTTGATAATGCCTCAACTAAAGCGTGGGAAGGTTGGACATCTAAATATAATGCAGAACATCCAAAAAAAGTATCTAAATCAAGAAGAATCGTATCACGAACGACTTCTGCTACCTTTCCTGCTTTAGGTTTCTTTAACGCTTTTTCAGGCAATGCACTATGGGCTACTTCCAAAGCAATAGATGTTGCACCGACCCCACCTCTTGCACCTAAGACAATAATTGAAGTTGCTTTTTCAATAGATTGTTTTTGTTCAGTTTTATTTTCTATAGAACGATTGGTAACCTCTATCAAATTTTCTAATGAAACAGGTTTTGGTAAATAATCTTTAACACCTAAAGCCTTTATTTCATGATAAGTTTGAATTCGATTATCGTCACCAATAACAATCACTTCACAGCCATAATCACAAACGGAAGACACCTCGTCTAAAAAGCCTATCGGGTCCAAAGAATTATCTACATCAATGATCAAAACTGGCGGCGTAGATGATTGCGATAGAAGTTCAACTGTTTCATGTTGTCCAGCATTTATCACGCCATCAATGGACCATCCGTTACTTTTAAAAACTTCACCTAATGTGATCCGCAGATCAGTGTCTGGGGACAGTGCAATAGCTGGTAGTTTCTTTGGTGCTATTTCTTTAATCGCAGCTAAGGTCATTATTCAGCTCCCGATCCGTTACTAAGTGCATCAAACTGGTCAATATTTAAAGGCTTGGTCTCACCTTTCCAGTAATCTTCAATCCCACGTACAGCAGAAATAGCATCTCTTGGTTCGCTAACACTCCCTAATGCTAAATGTGAAGGGTTTGACAACATATGAGCCAAATTAGCCTCATTCGCACAACCTTGAACTTTTTTTGTTACGCTTGATACATTACTGATATTTTCAGCCATATTTTGTGCACAATTTGCCAATTCTAATTTGTAGCGGCGAATAGTTAACTGAACATCAGGAGTTTCACTTTCGGGTCTAAGGTCAAGGCTACCCATCTGTAAAATACTGTCTATCTTTTGACCTTCAAGCCAATATGAAATCCATTGGCTTGCACCTTCGCCACGATAAGAAGATTTAGATTGAACAAAAACCTGATCCCCTCTTTTAAAGCCAGTTTCTTGTAAGAACATCTTTAATTTACGAGTTTCATTTGCGTTTAGACTACCATCAGCCTCTACTTTTGGGGCATATATATAATCAACGGGTTTAGCCGTAAGTTCTGCATGGTAAGATGTATATTTCCAACTTTCTGCAGCTGGTCGGTTATTACAACCAGCTATTGTGAAAACCGCGAGCACTATTAAAAATCCGAATAGAAAGCGTTGAATTTCAAAAAACATTATCTTTCTCCTTAATCAAACCGGAAACCGGCATTTTGCGGTCGTGGTTTTGGCTCGTTTTTTTGTTCTTCATCAAAAGTAAATAAAGATGGCGATTCGTCATCTTCTATTTGATCCATAGATTGGCTAACTTGAGGCATATAGAAACGATCCGTCGGCTTCACAAAAGGATTACCGTTCACAGGCTCTACTATGTATGGAGTAATAATAATCACCAATTCACTTTCACTTTTTTGAAAGTTGTCAGACTTAAATAACTCCCCAAGAATTGGAATATTTGCAAGACCCGGTGTTTTAGATAAATCATAATTTGCATCGTTTTGAATGAGCCCAGCGATGGCAAAACTCTGTCCACTTCCTAATTCAACAGTTGTCTCGGCACGGCGTGTTGTTAATGAAGGAATTTGGAAATCATTTAAAACAACGGCATTTTCATTAGACAACTGGCTCACTTCTGGTCGCACATGTAGGTTAATGCGACTTTCCCCTACTAAAACTGGGGTAAAAGCTAAAGAAATACCAAACTTCTTGAAGGTTATCGTCACACGACCATCGCTATCGGGAACAAGTATTGGAAATTCCCCACCAGCAAGGAAACTTGCTGTTTCACCGGAAATAGCAGTTAAGTTTGGCTCTGCTAACAATGAAACAAGGCCTTCATTATCCAACGCATCCAATAGTGAACTTAATGTCATATCCCCAATACGTTGAGTTATACCTAATTGTGAGGCTGCTAAGGCACCGGCAAATGGATTGGTTAATCCACCAACAAGAGTTGCAGATCTAATGGTACCTGTTGCGGACCAGTTGAACCCAAGTTGTTTTTGTATTTCACGGGAAACTTCTGCCACTTGAACACGTAAATTAATTTGGCTAGGGGCTTGAACAGACAACTGATTTAAAACAGCATCTTCTGAACCTAAAGCCCGAACAGCTAATTGTTTAACCATGGCAGCTTGCTGTGGTGTTTTTACTTCACCACGAAGCATCACAGATGAACCTATTGAGCTGATATCAATGTCTAGCTTAGGAAATAAGGTCTTAACCTGAGTACGTAATTCACTTAGGTTTGGTTCAACCGTTACATTTAAACTTGCAAGGATATTGTTATTATTACCAACCGCAAACAAAGTCGTTTGGCCGGGGGTCCGTGCGGTCAAATAAACCAATTGTGGTGAACGAACCATAACTTCTGCTATATCTGAATTGGCAATAAAGACTGTTTTTGCAACTTGGGGCAAACGAATAAGGTTGCCTTTATTTTGTTCGATAGTGATCGATGTTTGGGTGGGAGTTATGACTTGCATATCTGCAGCCATGGCACGGCCCATACTGAAAATCACTACAAAGAATGCTGCAAAGGATGAGAATAGCTGATTATTTTTTATCATTTTTTCATCCTCACTTCTTACCATCAGTTTGATTGCCACGCAGGACAACAACCTGATCTTGTTCTTTAGATTTTCCACCACCCATCATCAACGTCATATCACGGCCATTTATAGTGAATACTTCCGTATCCAATGTGAAATTACGTTCGGTGTTCTTTTTTTCTTTTTTAACAGCTGATCCTAAAGGTTGAACGAATGATGCTTTTCGGGTTCCTGGAGTTTCTAAAAACCCCTCATCTGCCATAGCGATTTGCGCATCATCTATGGCTAAGCTTCTTAGGGCTAAAGATATTTGCCCCATTTCACGGGCCACAGAGACTTTTCTTGCTTGATTTGGAGATACTTCTAAGGTCGCCGTCTTACCTTCCATTGCTTCTTCATCTTCATTAGGTGACAAAGCTTGATCAATGGCTAATACACGTACATTTTCTAGCATGGTTGTGCTAACATAACGTGTCACTGAATTTCCTTGGACATCTTCACCCTTAATACGCAAGGCAACGACAACATCCACACGATCACCCGGGAACACTAAACCTGACACGCCTGTTTCCTTTGCGATAGAAACCGACACGGCCTGCATACCAGGTTTTAATACAGCGGCTAGGAAACCTCGTTCACCGGGAAAAACCACAAGGCCTTTTTGAATAGGTTGACCTTTAAGTACAGACGTACGAACAACCCCACCTTTGAAACTTGTTAAGGCTTCATCAGCAAGTTCATCATTATCTGCGTCTTCATCTGATAAAGTAACAAAGCGTTCGTGGTTAGCCTCTTCCGGCCATGGTTGCCAATCAAGATCTTCTGGACGCACAAACTGTCCTGGTTTCAAATCACCAGAGGCGATTAAGGCAACCAAACTAGCTTTTTCTTGAACGATAACTGTCGTGGTTTCTTCAACTTTAAGCTCTGCTTGTAAACGTTGCTTATCCATAAAATCAAGAACCGCATATCCCGTTGCGCCAGCACTGGCGATCGCAAGAAGTAACATAATAATATTACGAATATTCATAACTTATCCTCCTACCATTTGAGAGGTGGATTCTAGATAAGTCATCACTTGAAAACCTGTTGTTACCAATGCACCTGCCGCAATAGCAACACCGTAGGGAATTTCAACTTTTTCAATAGTTTCATCAATTTTCTGATTATTTAAGAAACTAAATGTATAGATCAAACTATAACGTGCACGAACCGTATGAAATAAGGCAAGAACACCACCAACCAAACCCATAACTATCAACAATGTCATAATCTCTTTTGGTCCAGCCCAAAGGGCAACAGCGGCTAAAAATTTAGCATCGCCTGCACCAAAAAGATTAAACATGAAAAGAATAAATGAAATTAATAAGACACTAGCCCCTATCAAACTATGGGCTAACAATGTGTCCATGTCATAATTCACAAGAGCGACAGGAATGAATAGCGTCGCGATCAATAAAATGACTTTATTTGGTAATTTAAAATACAAAACGTCATTGACTGCAGCAAAAATACATAGGCCGCAAAATTGAACGATACAAAGAAAAAATATGATAGTTGGATAAGTCATTTTTGGGTCCTTAGAAAACAAGTTTCTGGATGACTATTTTT
>CBFCZA010000145.1:0-7417 GCA_965602285.1 uncultured Curvivirga sp.
GAAAGGGGGGGCTGTGCTAGAAGAAATTAAATCTACTTTTTTATGTTCTCTTCTTAATCATTGGTTAGATATACGAAAAGAACATAAAGTCCCTTTCAGGACTAGCTTAGATCCATCAAAGATTGGAAGCTCCCTACCTTACCTTTTAGTATTTGATTATCATGTTGGTATTGAGGATTATCTTTGTCGTATGGCGGGTGGTGCTGTTGAGATAGCTCATAAAAAAACCATCATAAATAAATCACTTGAAGATATTTTTGGTTTTGAATTTTCTGTTTTATTAACTCAATATTTTGAAACCGTAAGGATAGAACCTGCTATTGTACGTGTTTTTGCTGAATCTTTTGATCAGACTATAGATCGAAAGAAAAATGAAATGCTTCTTTTACCTTTGTGTAATAGTGAAGGTGAGGTTGTTCAAATTCTTTGTGCAGAATCCTATGATTACGATTCGGAGCAAGTACCTTATGGCTTCGATATAGATCAGTATGATTTTAAAATTATGTTAGCGAAAGATATTTAAATCTCTTAAATTTAACCAAAGCTGCATTTATGCACCCTTTTTCTTGATATAAGATTACATACCTCATTGAGGAACTTCATTTGGGAAATGCTTCAGTAAGCTTCTGATGGGGTTCGGTGCCGCTTGTCCTAATCCACAAATGGAAGCATCTGCCATTGTTTCACATAATTGTTCTAACAGTTCTACGTCCCAAACATCTTTTTCCATTAGTTTGACTGCCTTTTCCGTGCCTACGCGACATGGTGTGCATTGGCCACAGGATTCATCTTCAAAAAACTTTAGAAGATTGAGTGTTGCATCGGCAATGTTATCTTCATTTGAAAGCACAATCACCGCAGCAGAGCCGATGAATCCACCAAAAGGCTGTAATGTATCAAAATCCAAGGGAATATCATTCATTGTCGCAGGGAAAATCCCACCTGATGGGCCTCCGGGCAAATAGGCCTTGAGGCTCTGCCCATCTTGCATCCCACCACAATAATCATTGATAAGTGTATCTATTGTTATTCCAGCAGGTGCAAGTTTTACACCCGGTTCTTTTACTCTACCGGAAACAGAGAAACTGCGTAGACCTTTACGATCGTTTTCACCAAAGGACGTGAACCAGTCACTTCCCTTTTCCAAAATTTCTGGAACCCAATAAAGGCTTTCAACGTTGTTAACCAAAGTAGGGCGGTTAAAAATACCTTTTTGTGCGACAAAAGGAGGGCGATGACGAGGTAATCCTCGTTTGCCTTCAATAGATTCGATCATTGCTGATTCTTCTCCGCAAATATAGGCGCCAGCCCCTCTACGTATTTCGATTTTAGTGTGTGGAGATAGCCCTGCATCCTGAATTTCAGAAACTTCTTTTCTCAGGATTTCAATAACATCAGGATATTCGTCCCGAATGTAAATATATACTGTCTCTGCTTCTATTGCCCACGCACCAATGAGCATTCCTTCGAGGAATTGATGTGGTTTGCGTGTTAAATAGTGATGATCCTTGATGGTACCGGGTTCGCCTTCATCTCCATTCACGGCCATTAATCTTGGTTTTGGTTCCATGCGAACAAATTTCCATTTACGGCCCGTGGGGAAACCAGCTCCACCAAGGCCACGAAGACCCGACCCTTCCAAGGTTTCTATGACTTGATCTACATTTAATTCACCTGAAAGGCATTTCTTTAAATATGTATATCCATCGGAATCTAAGTAATCGGATAAGTTTTCATATTTTGGAATTTTGTGATGCACATCAACATTAATAGCGGCGTCTATGAGCTTCTTTGTTGTTGCTTCTGTAATATGGTTATGCCCAACTTCTGCAACAGGGGCCTTATGGCATCTGCCCATACAAGGTGCACGAAGTACACGAATATCAGCATTGTCTGTGTTAGATAGCTCGTTTAAAAGTTTTTGAGCGCCTTTCATTTCACAACTTAGGCTGTCACATACGCGAATGGTAGTAGCGGGCGGGGGAGTCTCATCCTCTAATACAATATCAAAATGAGCGTAAAAAGAAGCAACTTCATAAACTTCTGCTTGAGAGAGTTTCATTTCATGTGCAAGGGCATGCATATGCGGGGCAGATAAATATCCAAATTTATCTTGAATAAGATGCAAGTTTTCAATCAGGTAGTCGCGTGAAAGGTTACTTTCTGGCAGTAAAACAAGAATTTCATCATATGCGTGTGCGTCTAATTGCCGACCTTTTGGATGTGGAGTTGCCTTACGTCGTCCAAAACCTGGGCTTCTAAATTGATAAACTGCTTTACCGGTGTTTTTATTTTTATTATTGCCCATGATATTTGTTGCTCCCTTTGCCAACGTATTGACCGCAATATATTTTTTATTTCATTAATTAAGTGCAAAATGAAAAATTTATATTATCAAGTTTATTAAGTGATAGGAAAACTTTTTTCTTGTCAGTGAACGTCATTGTCTAGGCTTACGGCGACCAGTTCTGCGAAGGAGACATCAATTACTTGTTTTCCTGCCTCTACGAAATTGACGGTTACTTTATTCCCAACGACGGATTGTACTTGCCCTTTTCCCCATTCTTTTTTTCCAACTAAAAAAACAAAATCACCTAAAATAGGAATATTAAAGTTATTCATTAAATTTCCTTAGAATTTGTTAACTATTAACACCTATAGTATATTTAACATGGTTCGATGAATGCTCAATATAGTTTTAAGGTTTATTGGTTTTTTAAGAACTTATGTAACAATCAAAAGGTTGGTTTTATTCTATGGATAAAAAAGTTACTGATTCTTTAATGTCGGAACTGTTGGTCTCAAGGCTTTGTCATGAGTTGGTTGGTGCTGCCGGTGCTATTGGTAATGGTGTCGAGTATATTGCAGAAAATTCTGATGTTCCCATTGAAACTGATGTCCTTGAATTGATGGGGATCAGTTCTAAACAACTTACATCAAGGTTGAAGTATTATCGTATTGCGTATGGGTTCTCTGGCGCAATTGTTGATAACCTTGCTGAGTTACGTTCTTTAGCTTTTGCATTATATTCTGATGATGAAATGATAACTTTAGAGTGGCCTATGGCCCCTGTCGCCCCAAATTTAGGCGACGGTGAGGGGCGTTTGATTCTAAACATGATACTTTTAGCACGTTCCTTATTACCCAAAGGTGGAGGTATCGTAGTGAATGTAGAAGATGATGTTATTTCTATCGACGTAAAGGGCGAGGATGCTCGTATAACTGAAAATCTGGCTACTATCTTGGCGGGTGAGTTTTTAGAAAGCGCGCTTACCCCAAGAAACATTCATGATTACTATACTTTTCATCAAGTTGTTATTCTATCAAAAGACATAATATTCAATACGGATGATTTCGATGATCAAATTGAAATCATTATTAAGGGAAAAACTAACGATAATTAGCTTGTTATTAAGTAATAGTTTAGACTGTTTGTATGACCTAACAGTTTTTATAAGCTAGCGAGTTATTTTTTTTAAGTTAAAGTGTGATATTTAGTTGATAAAAAAGGAATTGAAGCCTTTAATGGTAACAATGTAATTTTTATATTTGTCGCAATAATGGATATAGAGGTTTGGAAGTAAGTTGAAAGCCAATTAATTTGGCTGAACTAGTTCCAAGGGGAAACAAAAAGTGAGGAAAAATCATGGATGATCTGCTTAGCGAATTTTTAACTGAAACTGCTGAGAGCATGGATACACTAGATGTCGAGCTTGTTAAGTTTGAGCAAGATCCTAATGATGAAGCTATTTTGGGTAATATCTTTAGGCTCGTACATACTATTAAAGGTACTTGCGGGTTCTTGGGGCTTCCAAGACTAGAATCAGTTGCGCATGCTTCGGAAAATGTTTTAGGGCATTTTCGTGATGGTAGCTTAACAGTTACAGCAGGTGCAGTGAGCTTGATTTTAGAATCACTTGATCAAATCAAAGAAATCCTTACGGCTTTAGAACAAACAGAAGCTGAGCCTGAAGGCGAAGATAAGGAACTGATTGGTCGTTTGAACCATTTGGCAGATACTGGTGAAGTTCCAGGTGAGGATAATACGGCTGCTCCTGCTGTTGAAGAAGAGCCAGCAAGTGACGAACCTGCAGTTGCCGGTCCATCAGGAAGTGCTGCACTTGATGCCTTGATGGATTTGAACGCGGCTGTAGATCATGGAGATGACGAATTACAGGCTATTTTTGATGCAACTCCATACAAGGGGCCTGGCGACCCAATGGCTGCTAAAAAAGCTGCAGAATCGTCTTCTGAGGAAAAAGCAGAGCCAGCGGCGGCATCTGTTCCTGCCCCTGTAAAAGAAACGGCACCTGCTGTTAATAAAACTGAAGTTAAGACCACAATGGCGGCAGAGAAAAAAGAAGGTTCTGGCGTCGTTCAAACAATTCGTGTGAATGTTGATTTGCTTGAAAACCTGATGACAATGGTTTCTGAGCTGGTTTTGACTCGGAATCAGTTACTTCAGATTTTACGCAGTGCGGGTGACAGTGAATTTAATGCCCCTCTTCAACGACTTAGCCATGTGACGTCAGAACTACAAGAAGGCGTAATGAAGACACGTATGCAGCCTATTGGTAATGCATGGGCTAAGCTACCTCGTATTGTCCGTGATCTTTCAATTGAACTTGATAAGAAAATTGACCTTCAGATGATTGGTGCAGAGACAGAACTTGATCGTCAAGTTTTGGAGATAATTAAAGATCCTCTTACTCATATGGTTAGAAACTCAGCTGATCATGGAGTCGAGGGCCCCGCAGATCGTTTGGCTGCTGGAAAATCTGAAACTGGTACTATTACCTTAAATGCCTTTCATGAAGGTGGGCATATTGTCATTGAAATTAAAGATGATGGTAAAGGACTTAATAAAGTCCGTATTAGAGAAAAATGCATCGAAAATGGCTTGGCAACAGAAGCTGAGTTAGATGCAATGACAGACCATCAAATTCACCAATATGTATTTAATGCTGGCTTCTCAACAGCTGCTCAAGTGACATCTGTTTCTGGGCGTGGCGTAGGTATGGATGTTGTTAAAACCAATATTGATAAAATTGGTGGTAACGTAGAGCTTAAATCTGAAGAAGGTAAGGGTAGTACTTTTGCTATCAAAATTCCACTGACCTTGGCGATTGTTTCCGCCTTGATTGTGGATTGTGAGAATGAGAAATTTGCTATTCCACAAATTGGAGTTGTTGAACTTGTTCGTTCTGGGGACAATTCAGAGCACACAATTGAAAATATTCACGGCACGCCTGTTTTGCGTATCCGTGATGTATTGCTACCATTAGTAAGTTTGAGAAAACTACTTAATATGGAAGAATCTAATTTGGACCAAAAGGAGCATGTGATTGTAATTGCTCAAGTTGGTACGAATTCTTTTGGTATCATCGTAGATAAAATTTATGATGCTGAAGAAATCGTTGTAAAGCCTGTTTCATCTATATTGCGCCATATTGAAACTTTCTCTGGCAATACAATATTAGGTGATGGTAGCGTTATTATGATCTTGGATCTAAACGGTATAGCTAAAGAGCTTGGTGATGCAGCTGTCTCTAAAGACGCCGTTGCTGCAGATGATGCTCTTGCATTGCGTGGATCTGGTGTTGATGATCGTGTTGCACTACTGTTATTCCGTGCCGGTTCTGAATCACCAAAGGCTGTTCCATTAGCATTGATTGCGCGCCTCGAGGAAATTGATTTTGATAAGGTCGAATTCACAAACGGACAACCTCTTGTTCAATATCGTGGTAATCTCATGCCTCTGGTACCAATCTCTTCCGATTATGAATATCCAACTACGGGTAAAAAGCCTACTCTTGTATTCTCTGATAGAGAGCGTTCTATGGGCTTGGTTGTTGATGAAATCCTAGACATTGTTGAAGATCGCTTAAACGTAGAGATTGGCGCTGACAAATTAGGTATGGTTGGTAGTTCAATTGTGAATGGTCAGGCTACAGAAGTTATTGATACAGGTTATTACCTTACTCAAGCATTCTCTGATTGGTTCGCAAGCGAAGGTGATGAATTGGGAAGCGATGTTGGTAAAAGACGGGTCCTCCTTGTTGATGATAGCGCATTCTTCCGTAATTTATTATCCCCAATCCTTTCCGTTGCTGGTTATGATGTAACGACTGCAGAAAGTGCTGATGATGCATTAAGCCTTTGTGAAGCAGGTAAAGATTTTGAAGTCATTGTAAGTGATATCGAAATGCCAGGAATGAATGGTTTTGAACTATGTCAGACTATTAGAAGTGAAACACGATGGGCAGATACTCCTATCGTTGCTATGACTTCGCATACTGGACCAGGTGATTTAGAGCATGGACGTGAAGTTGGATTTACGGATTATGTAGCAAAACATGATCGTGATGGTCTATTGCAAGCGTTGTCTGAAACGTTGAATATTGAAAGTAATCGCAAATGAATTAATTGAATCAATAATATTTTGGCAATCCGAAGCAGTAAATATTGCTGCTTCGGTAAACCTAGGATAATATAAAAATTGATTTAAATATTATATAAAGAATAATGGCTATGTTTAAATAAAGCTTGGAGCATCGAACAATGAAAACCTGCCTTGTGGTAGACGATTCTCGTGTTATTCGAATGGTTGCACGAAAAATTTTAGAAGAATTAAGTTTCAATGTGGTTGAAGCTGAGGATGGTCAAAAAGCATTAGATTCCTGTATTGAAAGCATGCCAGATTGCGTGTTACTTGATTGGAATATGCCAATTATGAATGGTCTTGAATTCATGATTGAGATGCGAAAATTACCTACGGGAGGTGATGTTATTGTAATTTTCTGTACAACAGAGAATGACATGGACCATATTCAAGAAGCTGTAGCTGCTGGAGCTAATGAGTATATTATGAAACCGTTTGATAGTGAAATAATTCAAAGCAAATTTACTCAAGTTGGTTTGCTGTAATAATTCTTAAGTGGATTTTTTACAATATATCAATTTATATATAATCGGCAGGCAAAGATTAAATGATCAAAGACACTAATAATCAAGGATCAAACCAACCAATCAAAGTAATGGTGGTTGATGATGCGTTAGTTATTAGAGGCCTTCTAACTCGTTTTCTTGAACAAGAAGGTGATATGGAAATTGTCGCATCTGTTGGGGATGGACAACGTGCTTTACAAGCATTAGATAGGCATCCTGTTGATGTTGTAATACTTGACATTGAAATGCCACGTATGGACGGCTTAACAGCCTTACCATTAATAATTGAAAAAATCCCCGGAATACAGGTGCTTATGGCATCAACGTTAACCAGAAGAAATGCGGAAGTATCCCTAAAAGCATTATCTTTAGGTGCCGCTGATTATGTTTCTAAACCAACATCAAACTCTGATATTGGTGGTAAAGAAGATTTTAAAAGAGAGATCATTGATAAAGTACGTGCTTTAGG
>CBFCZA010000146.1:0-7387 GCA_965602285.1 uncultured Curvivirga sp.
CTCCTTAGAAATGCCCCGCATACTTATGGCTTGTTGATGGCTGGAAGCTGGTCCTTGCCCTATAGTAAACAAGAAGCCTTCTTCCCATTACCAACGGTGCGTGACGATAAATATTGGCCACCTGTTGGGCGTGTTGATAATGTTTATGGGGATCGCAATCTTGTATGCACTTGCCCCCCTATAGAAGCCTATATGGAAGCAGCTGAGTGATTTTCACGCCTTCATCTGTCAGTAGATGGATTTAGAAACTACGTTTAAAAGCGGCACTGAACATTTCTGTGCCGCTTTTAATATTTCAATTTAGTTGACAATGTTCATTATATAATTAACAATGTCAACTATGAAAAAATATGATCTTCACCAATCACCCGGCTATCAGCTAACGATGCTAGCCAGATTAAACGAACGTGGTTTTGAAAAAAAACTCCAACCCCTTGGCCTTACCAGACCAATGTGGTGCGTGTTATTAGCCTTACGCGAAGAAGGCCTATCTGCCCCTTCTGAAATCGCAGAATTCATCGGCATTGATCGCACAGCAACGTCACGTACTTTACGCCAAATGGAAGAAAAATCTTTCATAGAACGTGCCGGTGGTAATTCTGATGGTAGAACCAGACGCGTCACCATAACAGATCAAGGTAAGGAAGCGTTAGACCAAGCGATCCCAATCGCACAAGAAAATGCCGCCAATTTCACCCGAAAACTTACCCAAGAAGAACAAGTTGAAATGTCACGCCTTGTGCAAAAACTGCTTGCCGGTGAAACGCGTAATATCTCTAAATTATAATTATAGAAACGGATAATCCCATGGGAAAAATATTTTCATATAAAAATCGCCCTATGCATTTTGGCTCTTATCCCCTTGAAAAACTTAGGCGTTTAGAGGGGGAAGCCGACCTTTTCCCTATCCCTCCCCTAGAACAGATATTATTTCGAAGACCAGATGCCCCGACCTCTCTTGTAAACGCCATGCAAGAATATCAAGCCATGCTAGATGCCACCCGTGATGGTTTGGTTAAAAAAGAAATAGCCGTCATTCCTGATGATTTAACCGAACGTGCAAATCACCTAAAATCATTTGGCTATTATTGCGATGCAGCCCTTGTTGGTATCGGTAAAATCCCAAAAGAAGCATGGTTAGAAGATGCCTTTGTAAATCCAGATGTATCACGTTTGGAAGAAACATTACGAACCAAACAAGTAAAAACATTTGCCGCAGGCATCGATGTTATTATGGCTGGATTAAAAGAATCCATGGCGGCCCCGCCCAAATCTTGCACACATCATAGCCATGCCATTGTGTTTCTTTATGAATATCCCCGCGATCCGAAAGCCCAAGAAAAAGGGTCTGAATGGCTTGAAGATGCCCAAGAACAACGCAGCTGCATTCGGGCTGCAGAAACCGTTGTCACACTTGCAAATTACATTCGCCTTATGGGATATGAAGCCCGTGGACATACTGGTGCAGCCACCGATATACATCTCGCAAAAATGGCTGTGCAAGCAGGCCTTGCCACCTATGAAAATTGCACCCTTACAAACCCGTTTCTTGGCACAAGGTTTGGCATTGGTGTCGTCACCACAACCTTAGAAATGACGACTGACCTTCCTCTCGCCCCAAATCAATCTCCAAATTTAAGTTGGACTTTGGGCACAGGGGCGCATGCGAAAAATGCATGGACTAAAGATCCATTCAAATCACGTGATTTCAAAGACGGCCCACATCCTTTTGAAACTTTAAAACGCGTAGAAGACACCACCACCTATATTGACGAGGTGAATGTAGCGCGTGTGCCAAAACGCACGAATATGTTTGCACGCGCACTGTTTGGGGATTTAGGAAAAGCCACACAAGAGGGGGCTAAAAATGGTAACTATGTCCGTAAATCTTCTGCCTCTTTCGCTTTTCGCCCTTCCTTAGGCGCCTTTGTCCTTTTACAAGATGGTGAAGCCGCACCCAGCATTCACCAAAGCACCACAGATGCCCAACGTAATGCGGATAACATCAAGGCAGCGGCATATTTCCTTGGCTGTGATGCGATTGGGCTAAGCCGGTGCCCTGATTGGGCCTACTATTCCCATGATGCGGCTGGCGAACCTATAAAGGCCTACCATGAAAACGCTATATCCTTCATTATTGATCAGGGACATGAGACGATGGATGGGGCATCTGGTGATGATTGGATTGCCTGCGCACAATCCATGCGCGCCTATCTTCGGTTCTCATTGTTAGGGGGTATCATTGCCCAACAAATTAGAAACCTTGGTTACTCCGCGCGTGTGCACACTGTTGTGGATGATGAAGTATTACAACCTCCCCTCCTCCTCCTTTCTGGCTTAGGGGAAGTATCACGTATTGGCGAAGTGATCTTAAATCCCTTTCTTGGTCCACGTCTAAAATCCGGTGCAGTTACTACAAACATGCCCATGACTTATGACAAGCCTATTGACTTTGGCCTACAAACCTTCTGTGAGGGGTGCAATAAATGTGCACGTGAATGTCCCTCAGGTGCTATCACCGCTGGCCCAAAATTGATGTTTAATGGATATGAAATTTGGAAGTCAGACAGCCAAAAATGCACCACCTATCGGGTGACAACAGAAGGCGGTGCCATGTGTGGGCGTTGCATGAAAACTTGCCCTTGGAATTTAGAAGGTCTTTTTGCGGAAAGCCCCTTTAGATGGACAGCCATGAATTTCCCTTCCACTGCCAAATTTCTTGCAAAATTAGATGACGCCGTTGGCAATGGCGAAATCAATAAAGGTAAAAAATGGTGGTGGGATTTAGAGATGGTGAATGATGGTCCATACATGCCAGCATCTCATCCTGTGAATGAAAGAAGCCTCTCTAAAGATCTAGATTTAAAATACGAAGATCAAACTTTGGCTGTTTATCCAGCCACCCTTGCCCCGCCACCTTACGCATGGCCGGCCCCAATGGATCGCGAAGCTGGTATCAAGGCCTATGAAGACATGATCACAGCCGTTGAACATAAGGTGCGTCGTAATCAAGGCCTTGCACCCGAACATGTCTATACAGCAGATCAAGGAGATACACCGGTGATGCGGGTTAAACTTTCCAAAGTTGAAGCCATGACTGATACTGTGACAAAATATGAATTCTCTCTTCCTGATGGGGCGCAGTTACCAAAGGCAGAGGCAGGCGCCCATATTGACGTGGTCGTTGCCCCAGAATTCTTCCGCCAATATAGCCTGTCCAGTAATCCAGAAGATCCAAGCATGTATCAAATTGCTGTTTTACGTGAAGACGAAGGGCGTGGTGGATCTAAATTAATGCATCGCATTTTTGATGAAGGACGTATGGTCTTCATATCAAAACCTATCAATCATTTTCCATTAGATGAAACGGCTAGCATGACCTATCTGATGGGTGGTGGTATCGGAATCACACCGATGATTGCCATGGCACATCGGCTTCATAAACTAGGGGGGGATTTTGCCTTTCATTATTCATGCTCTAAGAAAACGAATGCTGGTTTCTTAACTGATTTAGAAAATGTGCCTTGGAAAGATAAAATCCACCTTCATTTTTCCGATCAGAATACACGGGCAGATTTATCCGAAATACTGAAATGGCAAGTTGGCGCCCATGTTTATACCTGTGGCCCAGAAGCTTATATGCAGTCTGTTCTTGATGCTGCCGTAAAAAATGGTTTCCCCGAAGACAATCGCCATATGGAATATTTCACTGTTCCTGAACAACCTGAATATGAGAATTTCGATTTCACTTTAAAGCTCGCTAAATCTGACAAAGAGCTACTTATACCTGCAGATAAAACTGCCACAGACGTTTTAAGCGAGGCTGGCATCCATATCGATGTGAAATGTTCTGATGGTATCTGTGGGGTTTGTAAATGTGGCATCGTTTCTGGCGATGTAGAACATAGGGATTTCGTGCTCTCTAACAAGCAAAGAGAAAGCTCTATCATTCTTTGCCAATCGCGGGCCGCAAAAGAAAATGGTATTTTAGAAGTCGATCTCTAAAACCTTTGAATTTCTCTCAATAAAAAAGGCGGCTCCAAAAGAGCCGCCTTTTCCAATCTGACTGAACAGAAAGTCTTAGTCTTCACGTGGCTTACGACGTGTACGGGCTGGACGGGCGTCACCGTCTTTGTCCGAACGCTCTTCACGTGCAGGTGCTTCAACTTCTTCACCTGTAGCTTGATCTACAACTTTCATGGAAAGTTTAACTTTACCACGATCATCAACACCAAGACATTTAACCCAAACTTCTTCACCTTCGTTGATGATGTCTGTTACTTTTTCTGTACGTGCAAATTGCAATTCAGAAATATGAACAAGACCGTCTTTTGCACCCATGAAGTTAACAAAAGCACCAAAATCAACAACTTTAACTACTTTACCACGGTAGATTTTACCTGGCTCAGCTTCTGCCACAATGCCTTGGATCCAATCATATGCTTTTTGACCAGCATCGCCGTCAACAGCAGCAATTTTGATTGTACCATCATCATCAATGTCAATCTTCGCGCCTGTTTCTTCAGTGATTTGACGGATAACTTTACCGCCAGTACCAATCACGTCACGAATTTTGTCTTTAGGAACTTGGATTGTAGTGATGCGTGGTGCATTACCAGATACTTCTTCACGACCAGATGTAATAGCGTTCGCCATTTCATCCAAGATATACAGACGACCACCTTTAGCTTGATCCAAAGCAGTCTTCATAATGTCTTGTGTGATCGATGTGATCTTAATGTCCATTTGAAGAGATGTGATACCTTCTGAAGTACCAGCCACTTTAAAGTCCATATCGCCCAAGTGATCTTCATCACCCAAGATATCAGACAAGACAGCAACGCCATCATCTTCTTTGATCAAGCCCATTGCGATACCAGCACATGGACGTACAAGTGGAACACCCGCATCCATCATTGCCAATGAAGTACCACAAACAGTCGCCATAGAGGACGATCCGTTAGATTCTGTGATTTCTGAAACTACACGTACAGTGTAAGGGAAATCTTCTTTCTTTGGCATCATTGGGTTGATTGCACGCCAAGCCAATTTACCGTGACCAATTTCACGACGACCCGGGCTACCCATACGACCTGTTTCACCAACAGAGAAAGGAGGGAAGTTATAATGCAACATGAAATGTTGACGATATTCGCCTTCAAGTGCGTCGATGATTTGTTCATCTTGACCCGTACCCAAAGTTACAACAACCAACGCCTGTGTTTCACCACGTGTGAACAAAGAAGATCCATGTGTACGATCGATGATGCCAATTTGACTATCGATGCCGCGTACATCAGCAAGACCGCGACCGTCAATACGGCTGCTTGTTTTGATGATGTTGCCACGAACGATAGAGCTTTCCAAACCTTTGAAAAGCTTACCAGCAAGTTCAACGTTCATTTCTTCTTCAGCTAATGTTGCCATCGCAGCAGATTTAACTTCAGAAATAGCTGCTTGGCGTTCTTGCTTCACAGTGTTTTTGTAAGCTTCACGAAGACCTTCTTCTGCAATCTCAGCCAAACGTGCTTTAACAGCAGGTTCGTCTGGGTTGCCTTCAGGCATTGTGAATGGCTCTTTAGCCGCATCTTCTGCCAAATCAATGATCATGTCGATCACTGGTTGGAAACCAGCGTGACCAAAAGCAACAGCTTCTAGCATTGTTTCTTCTGAAAGCTCTTGTGCTTCAGATTCAACCATCAACACACCAGCGTTTGTACCAGCAAGGATAAGGTCAAGTTCAGAACCTTCCATTGCTGTTTCAGATGGGTTCAAAACCAATTCGCCATCAATGCGGCCAACACGTGCAGCACCAATTGGGCCCAAGAAAGGAGCGCCAGAAATAGTCAATGCAGCAGATGCACCGATCATCGCAACGACATCTGGATTAGTTTCCAAATCATGGCTCATCACTGTTGTTACAATTTGTGTTTCATTGCGGAAACCAGGTAAGAACAAAGGACGGATCGGACGATCGATCAAACGACTTGTTAGTGTTTCTTTTTCAGAAGGGCGACCTTCGCGTTTGAAGAAACCACCTGGGATTTTACCCGCAGCGAATGTTTTTTCTTGGTAGTTCACTGTAAGGGGGAAGAAGTCCATGCCTGGCTTTTGGCTTTTTGCGAATACAGCAGTACATAATACTTTTGTTTCACCATATGTGATTAGAACCGCGCCGTCAGCTTGACGTGCAATGCGGCCTGTTTCCATGGTCAATGTACGACCAGCCCATTCGATAGACTTTGTTACGATATTAAACATATCATTCCTTTTCATTTTCCAAATATGTCAACAGCCCCTATGGCCACTGACAGTGTTCGAAGGATATGAAAAAAGAAACGAAGATAGAGGATAAAGCATTCTCAGGGTCGTGTTGGCATATAAACAGACGCGGAAATGATCTTATTAAACCTGCCCATATGTCAACACGACCTGTATGGTCAATTTCACCCGAGCCTAGCTTTATCGTTTCTTCAAAATTCTTCTTTTAATCCTTCATTCCACATCCCGAATGAGATGTAGAAAATAAACAAGGCGCGGATCATAAGATCGCGCGCCCCATTTAAAAGCTTTTCGCTTAGCGGCGAAGGCCCAATTTTGCGATCAGGTCTGTATAACCTTGCTCGTTTTTCTTTTTCAAGTAGTCAAGCAAGCTACGACGCTTACCAACCATAACAAGCAAACCACGACGAGAATGGAAATCTTTTTTATGAGACTTCAAATGCTCTGTTAGGTTTTTAATACGCTCTGATAGAATTGCAATTTGTACTTCAGGAGATCCTGTATCGCCAGCTTTAGCTTGGTTATCAGTGATCACTTCAGTTTTGCGTTCAGCAGTAATGGACATAATCCGTTTTCCTTTTACGGTATCTTAATAAACAAAAACCCGAACCGGTTTAATTTGTCCTTTGCTATATTCAACAAGCGCTACCGCCTGTTTTTTAAACACAGCAAGGGCCGCATCACCTTGGCTTAAACCTGCAATACGATCCAAATCGACCTTACGGAGAAGAGTAACAGCCTGACCATTTCGCAATCGTAAAGCTTCACCTTCGTCTAAAGCTATCGCCGGGATACCGTCCAGCGCAGCCTCAATGGGCAACAACAGTTCCCCAAATTCCGCGGTGTTATGCGCCTTTTCTTCAAAATCTTCAAGTAAAATCGCATCCTTTTCTTTAAAAGGACCAATTCGAGTACGCCGTAAAGTGGTTAAATAGCCCACTGTACCCAAACTTTCTGCTATATCTCGCCCTAAGGAGCGCACATAGAACCCTTTACCACATGTCACTTCGAAAAAGGCATGATCACCATCTATCTTATTGATAAGTTTCAACTCTTCAACATAAGCAGGGCGAGATTTCATCTCTACCTCTTCACCAGCACGTGC
>CBFCZA010000147.1:0-7364 GCA_965602285.1 uncultured Curvivirga sp.
CTTGAAGTTGTGTTAGCATTGGGCATACGCAATAATAGGATGCGTTGATTTTCATGTTTTGGATATGGAAGTGTTACAAACTTTAGAAATCGTGTGAATTATTATGGTTCAATGGCTGCGAAACATATGTTTAACTTTGATAAGTAGGGATCATTTTAAAATTGATTTGCCTTATTATGTAGTCTTATTCTTATTTGGTTCTATGCTTTCATTTAATATGTTTAATGAAACATCTTCTGAACTGAACGCAGGGCAAAGTAATGCTCTTTTAGAATTTGAATCAAAAGTAACTCATGAACCTATTTTACTTAATTTACATGAAATAGCAGAATTAAATACTTCTATTGATACTAATGATTTGTTTATGCAGCAGACATCCATACATGGTTCAAAAAAAGGCATCTTAACACAGTTTGAAAGTCGTCAAAAGCTGTCTGGACATGAGAGCTATAATGTTTGGATACCCCCCCGAACATAATTTTCGAATTCTTAATTCTCCCGATGGATGAGTGATTCAACGCAATAATCAATGCTTTTGAATGTTGGTATTAAGACCAATATCTCTTGGTATTTGGATGGCTATGCGTCTCATCGGGAAACATCAATAATATAGAAAAACTATAGATCAGACTTAGTGGGGTCGGACCCGCTATGTTGATCATGGTTAAGGGGTAGTATTATGAGTGTATTGAATAATTTAAACATTCAAACAAAAATCCTAAGCTTGGTTGGGGTTATTTTAATTATGACAATCATTGGCAGCATGCTGTCTTTTAGTAAAATTCGGGATATTGGTTATGAATTGAACGGGCTGGCTGAACGAGACATGCCTATGTTATCAAGCATTACGCAAATCGAAGTCCATCAATTAGAACAAGCTATACATGCGGAACGTATTTACCGTTTAACAGGTATTGGAGATGGTGATGAAGAGCAAGTTAGCAGCGAAACAAAAGCCTTTATGGGTCTTGCACAAACAGTTGATAGAGAGCTTGTGGAGGTTGAAGAGGCTATAAAAAATAACTTACTTGCAGATCACTTGGGTAGCGAAGAGAAGCTCAAGTTGGAAAAGTTCCTAGATCAAATCCAAAAACTTAAACAAGATCATATAGAGTATGACCATGCGGCTGAACTCTTATTCAAGGCAAGCGCTAAAAATCGCAATGAAGCGGACATTAAAATGATGTTGATGGTTACAGAAGAAAAACAGCACCATATCAATTCAGCAATTGAATCTTTATTAAAGCAAGTTCAAACCTTCATGCAAGAAGCGCTGGATGAGGCAAAAAATCATGAGCGTCTAATTGAAAAGTATATGATCATATCAACCATTGTAACTGCATTTATAGGTGCTTTACTTGGCTGGTTATTTGGCCGTGGTATTTCGTCCCCTGTGGAAAAAATAACAGACACTATGGAAGTTTTATCCCAAGGAGATTTGAGCGTAACAATACCTTCAAAAGAATTGAAAAATGAAATTGGGAAAATGGCAACAGCTGTTCAGGTATTTAAAGAAAATGCTATTCGTGTGAAAAAAATGGAAGAGGAGGCTGAAAATCAGAAGAAACTTGCTGAAGAAGAAAAGAAACAACTGATGCATCAGTTGGCAGATAATTTCCAACATAGCGTGAGTGGCGTTGTGCAAACCGTATCGTCAGCTTCTACGCAATTGCAAACTTCTGCCCAGTCAATGTTAGGGGTTTCGGAGGTAACTGCGAACCAAGCGACAGCTGTAGCGGCGGCGTCAGAAGAAGCCTATACGAATGTACAAACAGTGGCCGCAGCAGCTGATGAATTATCTGGATCCATATCTGAAATTAGCCGCCAAGTTACGATGTCTACAACTATTTCCAATGAAGCTGTTGATGTTGTTGAAAAGGCAGAGGGATTAGTTCGTGGCTTAGCTATTTCTGTTCAAAAAGTTGGAGAGGTTGTCGAGATGATCTCTGATATTGCAGATCAGACGAATTTGTTAGCACTAAATGCGACTATTGAAGCTGCCAGAGCGGGGGAGGCAGGAAAAGGTTTTGCTGTTGTGGCATCAGAGGTGAAAAGTTTATCAAATCAAACTGCCAAAGCAACGGAAGAAATTAGTGGTCAGATATTTGAAATTCAAGGCGCTACGAATGATACTGTAAACGCTATTCAGGAAATCACCAACACGATTGATAAAATGAACGAGGCATCTACGACCATCGTTTCTGCCGTTGAGGAGCAAAGTGCGGCGACTTCGGAAATTGCTGTAAATATTGATCAAGCTGCTTTAGGGACAGGAGAAGTTTCGGCAAACATTCAAGGCGTTAATCAAGCCGCTAGTGAAGCATGATCAACTGCGACACAGGTCCTTGGTGCGGCGGACCAGCTTTCAGAACAATCCATATTATTAAAATCTAAGGTAGATGAATTCATGATAAATGTCCGCAACTCATAATTGGTTCAGATAATTTAAAAGCCCATGAAATACTTACTACATATTTTATGGGCTTTTCTTACCACTCTTCCTTGGTATTTACACTTGTACTCTACAAAGTAATAATCTTCACTTTCCTCATATATTCGATATTTTGGTTGACCTGTTCGAAAAATCCTGACAAAAACCAAAACAGATAAAGAAATGTTTATATATCCATCTTTCCCTGCCCTCAAAAATTGAGGTGGGTTTTAAAGGAGTTTGCATCATGGCAAATGGCAATTACCTATTCACAAGCGAATCTGTATCCGAAGGGCATCCAGATAAAGTTTGTGATCGTGTTTCTGATGAAATCGTAGATCTATTCTTAAGCAAAGATCCAATGGCACGTGTAGCTGTTGAGACATTAGCGACAACACAACAAATCGTTTTGGCTGGCGAAGTACGTTGTGCACAAGAAGTCACAAAGGCCGAAATGATCGAAGCTGCACGTAAGGCAGTTAAAGATATCGGATATGAGCAAGATGGTTTCCATTGGGCAAATATGAATGTTGATTGTTTGGTTCATGATCAATCCGTTGATATTGCACAAGGTGTTGATGAAGGTACTGGTACAGATACTGAAGAGGGTGCTGGTGACCAAGGAATTATGTTTGGTTATGCGTGTCGTGAAACTGAAAGTTTGATGCCTGCGCCGATTGATTTCTCTCATCGTATTTTGAAATCCTTGGCAGATTACCGTCATGCTGATAAGGCAAGCGGCCTTGGTCCAGATGCAAAAAGCCAAGTGACATTGAAATATGTAGACGGCAAACCTGTTGGTGCGACTTCTGTTGTTGTATCTACACAGCATAACGAAGGTATGCCACAAGATGCACTCCGTGAATTGGTACGTGAACATGTTGAAGGCGTTCTTCCTGAAGGTTGGATGTGCCCTGCAGGTGAATTTTATGTAAACCCAACAGGCCGCTTTGTAATTGGCGGCCCAGATGGTGATGCTGGTTTAACGGGTCGTAAGATTATTGTTGATACTTACGGTGGTGCTGCTCCTCATGGTGGCGGTGCGTTCTCTGGTAAGGATCCTACAAAAGTTGACCGTTCCGCGGCTTATGCAGCACGTTATGTGGCGAAAAACATTGTTGCTGCTGGTTTGGCTGAAAGCTGTATTATTCAGGTTGCTTATGCGATTGGTATTTCTAAACCATTATCTGTTTATGTGAATACAAACGGCACAGGCACTATGTCTGATGAGAAAATTGCAGCAGTTGTTCAAGAAGTTATGGATCTTAGTCCACGTGGCATCCGCGAGAAACTTCAATTGAACAAGCCTATCTACGCCCCTTCTTCTGCGTATGGTCACTTTGGTCGTACACCGACTGATGAAGGTCACTTTAGTTGGGAAAGAACAGATTTGGTTGACGCATTGAAGTCTGCCATCTAAAAGCTAGCTGAATTCACAAGGTATAACTTGTATGATTTATGGCCTCGAAGAAATTCGGGGCCATAGTTATTTGGTTGATAAGGCAAATTCAATGACGATTGATAAAAATGACCCAGAGCAAAACAAACTTTATTCAAAAGTTAATCCAAACGCGACCAGATTTTTTGGCCGTCGGCATGGAAAAGCGCTGGGTGCATTACATAAAAACCTTTTAGAAAATCTTTTGCCGACAATCAGTGTCGATATGTCAAAGGACAGGATTGACCCGAATGTTTTGTTTGGGGAGCCAAAAAAAGAGACATGGCTTGAAGTAGGTTTTGGCGCGGGTGAGCATCTGGCTTGGCAGGCGGCCCATAATCCAGATGTAGGGATCATCGGATGTGAACCCTATATTAATGGTGTGGCGCGCATGTTGGTTCACGCACATGACGAAAATCTGCAAAATATTCGTATCCACAAAGATGATGCGCGACCTATGATGGACAAGTTACCCGAAGGAAGTCTGTCGAAAATATTTGTTTTATTTCCTGACCCTTGGCCAAAAACCCGTCACCGCTTACGCAGATTTGTTGGTCCCCATAATGTACCGCGGTTTGCACGTTTGTTACGAGACGGTGGTGAATTACGTGTGGCAAGTGACCATAAACCTTATGTACGTTGGGCGATGATGCATCTTGCTGCAGCAGATGAATTTGAATGGATCGATGAAGGGCCAAAAGATTGGTATAATCGCCGTGATGATTGGCCTGCTACACGATATGAACGAAAAGCATTGGCTGGAAGACCTCATTATTTACGCTTCATTCGTAAGGATCGAAGTTAATTTGTGATCTATATAGGATGGATGTGACTTTAAGCTTGATATTTATACGCATCTCCCTTATATAAAGCCCAACCTTAATAACGTGCTCATAAGCAATGATGTTGACGGTGGGCTGCGGCCCGCCTTTTTTATTGCTTAAATTCAGCGAAATCACAGGATAATTGAGGGTTTTGCTGGGTTAAAAACGTTAAGAATGGTATAATGGAGTAGGCCTATGGCGTCTGTTGCGCAACTTGAAGAATTAATTGCACCAACCTTAGAAGATTTAGGGTATGTGGTCGTGCGCATTCAAATGTCTGGTAGAGACACTGTGACAGTACAAATCATGGTTGATCGTTTGGATGAGAAAGTTATTGATGTAGAAGATTGTGCGACTGTTAGTCGCGCTTGTTCTGCGATTTTCGATGTAGATGACCCAATTGAAAAAGCGTACACATTAGAGGTTAGTTCCCCTGGGATTGACCGTCCATTGGTTCGCAGGCGTGATTATGAACGTTTTGCGGGTTATGAAGCAAAAGTTGAATTGCGCTATGCAATTGAGAATCAAAGACGCTTCCGTGGAAAATTATTGGGCATGGTCGAAGATGATGTCCATTTAGAAATTGAACATCAAGGACAACGTGTAGAAATTGCATTGCCCTTTGATGATATTGATCAGGCAAAACTTGTTATGTCAGATCAATTGATGGCAGATAGTAAAAAAGAGCTGGATGCCGCAAAAAAGCAGAATGAAGAATAGTCATTAATTGGCTTTCTTTGATAGTGTAACCACTGTGACAGCCTTTGTATTTCAAGGCGGGCAGTTAAAAGACGGATGATGATGATGGAAGGTGTTACGATTACCCGGACGGATATGTTGGCAGTAGCTGACGCTGTGGCACGGGAAAAGAGCATCGATCGCGAACAAGTATTGGAAGCGATGGAGCAAGCTATTCAAAAGGCGGGTCGTTCCAAATATGGCCATGATCATGATATCCGTGCAGAGATTGACCGTAAAACCGGTGAAATCAAACTTGCACGTTACACAGAGATCGTAGACGTAGTGGAAGAAGAAGTAACGCAGATGGCTTTGAAAGAAGCATTGCGTTTCATGCCTGAAGCCGAGATCGGCGCCTATGTGATTGATGAATTGCCACCAATTGATTTTGGTCGTATCGCAGCGCAAACTGCGAAGCAAGTTATTGTACAAAAAGTACGTGAAGCTGAGCGTGCCCGTCAATTCGTTGAATATAAAGACCGTGTTGGTGAAATTATCAATGGTGTAGTGAAACGTATTGAATTTGGCAATGTGACTGTTGACTTGGGCCGTGCGGAAGCTATTTTGCGCCGTGATGAAGTGATCCAACGTGAACATTTCAAGCGCGGCGATCGTATTCGTGCTTATATCCACGAGGTTCGTGAAGAACAACGTGGTCCACAAATTTTCCTTTCCCGTACACATCCACAATTCTTGGCTGCCTTGTTCACGCAAGAAGTGCCTGAAATTTATGACGGTGTGATTGAAATTAAAGCGGTTTCTCGTGATCCAGGTTCGCGCGCTAAAATGGGTGTTATATCTAACGATAGCTCTATTGATCCAGTTGGTGCTTGTGTTGGTATGCGTGGTTCTCGTGTTCAGGCTGTTGTGGCTGAATTGCAAGGCGAAAAAATCGACATCATTCCATGGACAGAAGATAAGGCTTCTTTCGTTGTGAACGCATTGGCGCCTGCGGAAGTTTCTAAAATCGTGATGGATGAAGAAACAGGTAAAATGGAAGTGGTTGTTCCTGATGAACAGCTTAGTCTTGCAATTGGTCGTCGTGGTCAAAATGTTCGCTTAGCCTCTATGTTGACGGGCTGGGACATTGACATCATGACGGAAGAGCAAGAATCAGAAAAACGTCAAACTGAATTCTCAGAACGTTCTGAACGCTTCATGCAAGCATTGGATGTTGATGAAGTGATTGCTCGCTTGTTGGTAACAGAAGGATTTACTTCTGTTGAGGAGGTTGGTTTTGTTCCTGTTGACGATATGTCTACAATTGAAGGCTTCAACGAAGAACTTGCTGAAGAGCTTCGTAATCGTGCCCGTGTATTCCTAGAAGCTGAATCAGCTCGCCTTGAGGCGCGCCGTGTTGAGTTAGGTGTTAGTGATGCAGTTGCTGCTATTGAAGAATTATCTGCTCCTATGGTTGTTGCTCTTGGTGAAGCTGAAGTAAAATCTCTTGATGATTTCGCTGATTTGGCTGCTGATGAGTTGACCGATAAAGAAGACGGTATCTTGCGTAGCTTTGAAATTACAGAGCAAGAAGCAAGTGACTTGATTATGGAAGCACGTGTTGCGGCTGGTTGGTTCACTCAAGAAGAATTAGACGAGATGCGTGCTGCTGCAGCTGCTGAAAGCGAAGAAGACGCTGAAGCTGATGCGGAAGAAGTTGAAGCAGAATAAAGAAAACGGTTCGTTTTTGTTTATTGCTGTCTGGAGACGATAAGATGATCACGGAAGTTACGGATCAGGATTTAGACGGCAATATGACGAAAGCGGATATTCCAGCGGAAGCGTTGGATGAAGGCCCGGAAAAAAAGGGTAAACGTTCGAAAAAGGAAAAAGGCGAACTTGTACGGAAATGCCTTTTAACGGGAGAGCGTAGACCTAAAGAAGAGATGATTAGGTTTGTTTTAGGACCTGATGGGTCTTTAGTTCCGGATTT
>CBFCZA010000148.1:0-7310 GCA_965602285.1 uncultured Curvivirga sp.
GCATTTCACCTTCGGATACAACATCTGCACCGGCACCTAATGCGCCTAATGTACGTAAAACGGATTGGTTTGAATTGGCCTTAACCGCGTAACATACAAGCGTATCTAAGCCTTGTTCATCTAACGCGTCTTTGAAAATTTGATAATGACGTTCAAGAGTTGCCGTTGAATAAACGTAGAAAGGCGTGCCGATCTCTGCTGCCATCTTAGAAATGGAAACGCCTTCTGCATGAAGGACACCGTCAATGTAATCGAAATGATTCATGGCTTCTCTTAAACCTCATCTTTGTATCGCCCTTAAAAGGCTGATTATTCTGTTATTGCTTTTGTTTCTTCTGTTTGGAAATCTTTTGGTGGGATTGGGCGTGCTTTTTTGCCACAAGCGCTAACACTGAAAGATAAAACAGTTAATGCGATGATTAAAACTACAAATTTCCGCATGAGAAACTTCCTTTATTTTAAGAAACGTTCACGGGCTTCGGCTGCCATTTTTCGAACATTATCAGGGGCAGTCCCGCCGTAACTTGTACGACTGGTAACAGAGGCTTCTGAACTTAACACAGAATAAACCGCATCTGTAATTTTTGGTTCTACCGATTGCATGTCTGCCAATGATAAGGCTTCAAGAACACAGTTTTTTTCTTCTGCTAAGGCAACCAATGATCCTGTTACATGATGGGCATCACGGAATGGCATATTTAATTCACGGACACACCAATCAGCTAAATCTGTTGCTGTTGGGAAGCCACTAACAAGGGCGGCTTTCATGAAGTCAGGGCGTGGTTCCATATCATCTACCATGCCCGCCATTGCCGCGACACAAAGGGATAGGGAATCTGCGGCATCAAAAGTAACTTCTTTATCTTCCTGCATGTCCTTACCATATGTCATAGGTAAGCCTTTCATCACGATCAATAGTGCATTAAGCGACCCAATGATCCGACCCGGTTTTGCGCGAATAAGTTCCGCTGCATCAGGGTTCTTCTTCTGTGGCATGATTGAACTGCCCGTGGTGAAGGCATCCGTTAAGCTGATAAAGCTGAATTGTTGCGAGGCCCAAATCACGATTTCTTCTGCTAAACGCGACAAATGAACCGCACCAATAGAAGCGGCGGCTAAGAATTCCATCGCAAAATCGCGTGCAGCTACACTATCCATACTATTGCATGTCGGGCCATCAAAACCCAATGCCTTCGCCGTCATATGTCGATCGGTTGGGAAGGATGTGCCTGCAAGGGCAGCTGCCCCTAATGGACATTCGTTGAGGCGTTTACGGCAATCAGCCAAACGACCACGATCTCTTCCTACCATTTCAGCATATGCTAAAAGGTGGTGTCCAAAAGTAACAGGTTGTGCGGCTTGTAGGTGCGTGAAACCGGGCATAACAACATCAGCATGTTTTTCAGCTTTGTTGATGAGGGCTTCATGAAGAGTTGCATATTGTGCATCTAATCCGTCAATAGCATCACGTAACCAAAGGCGGAAATCGGTTGCTACTTGGTCGTTACGACTACGTGCGGTATGTAGGCGCCCTGCTGCATCACCGACGATTTCTTTCAGGCGGGCCTCGATATTCATATGGATATCTTCTAGGGCTGCACTAAATTCAAAATCTCCAGATTCAATTTCGGCTTGGATTTGGGAAAGTCCCTTGTGGATAGCATCGCGATCTTCTTCGCTGATGATGCCTTGTGCGGCAAGCATGTCGCTATGGGCTTTTGATCCAGTGATATCTTGCACATACATACGTTTATCAAAATCAATAGATGCATTGATTTGTTGCATAATAGCTGCTGGTCCTGCGGCGAAACGTCCGCCCCACATTTCATTGGCGCTCATGGGCTCTTCCCTGAATTTCTCGGTTGTTTGGGGATCAAACTACATCATCAACAAAATGTGAGCGTAATCATATTGATCTGTACCAAACCACTGGTTAAACATAGTAATCTTTAATCTACGATTTTAAGCCGATTATTAACAAGGTAGTTTCATGTTTAATACCCATAAAACACATAGCGCGAATAAGCTTTTTACCATAGTAGCGCTCTTTGTAGCGGCCTTTTTCCTGCTTGACCAGCCTAGTTTTGCATCAGGTGACTTTCCACCCACCAAAGGGTCCATGCAGGGTTTCGTCTTGTTGAAAGATCGTGAAGCGGCACCAGATGTTCCTTTTATGGATGGGGACGGAAATACCCGCCATATGTCTGACTTTAAAGGACAGGTTATTCTTGTGAATTTTTGGGCCACGTGGTGTGCACCTTGTATCCGTGAAATGCCTGATCTTGATGAATTGCAGGCAGATTTAGGATCCGATGATTTTAAGGTGGTTGCTATCTCCCAAGATATGCAAGGTGCAAGTAAAGCGAAACCCTTTTTAGAAGATAAACTAGGACTGGAAAATTTGGAATTGTTTTTAGACAGCCGAATGAAGCTTGGTCGTGCATTTGGCGTGAAAGGTTTACCAACTACGTTGTTAATCGATCGAAAATCACGTATTATTGGGCATTATACGGGGCCAACAAATTGGGCCTCCGATGATGCGAAGGCCCTTATTAATCATGTAATTACAGAATAGATACAGTTGTTTTTTATTAACGGGTTGGACGTGGTGTATCTTGGGAATAATCATAGAACCCACGACCAGACTTGTGTCCTAACCAGCCGGCCTCAACATATTTAACCAACAATGGGCATGGGCGATATTTATTATCGGCAAGTTCATGATGCAAGGTGTTGAGGATTGCAAGACAGGTATCTAAACCAATGAAGTCGGCAAGTTCTAGGGGGCCAAGTGGATGTTTAGTACCCAGTTTCATCGCGGTATCAATGGCAGTCACATTGCCAACGCCTTCATATAATGTGTAGATCGCTTCGTTTACCATCGGTAACAAGATACGATTTACGATGAAGGCTGGAAAATCTTCAGAAATAGCTGTGGTTTTGCCGAGTTGATTATGGACAAAATCAACACATTTATCGAAAGTTTCTTCTGATGTCGCAAGACCACGGATCATTTCTACTAATGGCATGGCATTGGCCGGCTTCATAAAATGCACTCCACAGAAACGATCAGGTCGATCTGTATTCGCCGCAAGACGTGTTACGGAGATTGAACTGGTGTTGGTTGCCAAAATACATTCGTCTTTAATATGGGGAATGCAGCTTTTGAAAATTTGACGTTTTGTCTCTTCATTTTCTGTGGCGGCTTCAATGATCAAATCACAATCGGCAAAAAGACTATAATCTGATCCGGTTGTGATATTGTCCAGGGTTGAATTTTTTTGTGCTTCTGAAATAGTGCCGCGTTTTACTTGGCGGTCCAGATTTTTACCAATCAGTTTCATTGCTGCGCCAAGCGCATCTTCATTGATGTCCAATAATACGACTTTCGCACCGGTTAACGCACTTAAATGGGCTATTCCATTTCCCATTTGTCCGGAACCAACAACGCCAATAGTCTTAAACATCTTCTTCTCCTGATTGCAAAATAGCATGAAGGGGGGGCCTCTTTTGGCTGCTCCTCGCTTTTCTAATTAATGACGTAAAATGCTAGAATTGAAAAGGATAAGTTTACCTGTTCGTTATTAATACGTAACAGAAAAGAGTTTTAATCTTTAAAATGATGCAATTTTATCATCTTTCTGCTGGTAAACGTTGGGACAACTCCCTTAAACTACAAAAAATATTTAGCTTGGGAGTGGATGATGTCCAACATTTTAATACAGCAATTAGACCATGGTATCACACGTTTATGCCTGAATCGGGCACCTGTGAATGCCATGACGCCGGCATTTCTAAAAGAAATCGAAGTGGCATTGAAAGAGTTGGAAAAGGATGAAACTGTGACGGCTGTTATTATTGCTAGTGATTTGGCGGTATTATCGGCGGGCGTTGATTTGAAAGAAGCCGTGAATTTCACCGTAGAAGAACAAGTCGCCCTTTGTGATGGTTTAAACGATACATTCTTGCAGCAATATGGCATGGACAAGCCAGTCATTACCGAGGCAAGTGGCCCTGCCATTGCGGGTGGGTTCTTCTTTGTAGTGACAGCTGATTATACCGTGGCAAAAAAGGGTGTTAGCTTTGCCCTTGCAGAAGTGAAAGTCGGCGTTGCCTTTCCAACAGGTCCATTAGAACTTGCACGTCACGCCTTAACCGCACCGGCATTGCGCCGAATGATGTTAACGGGTGATTTCATTGGTACGACACAGGCCTTGGCGATGGGGGTCATTGATGAAGAAATCGATGGGGATCTTGATGCAGTGAAGGACGCAGCATTTAAAGCAGCAAAACGTTATGCGAAGCTTCCTCCTAAAACATTCGCAACCATTAAACAACAAATGCGCGGTGATGTCTTAGAGCTTATTAAGCGTGGTGTAGCATCAAAAAAAGACGGTTTTGAAAAGGGGTGGTTCAACGACGAAACTGTCGATGCTATGAATGCAATGATCGCAGCAACAGCAAAGAAATAACTAAAACATGCCTCATACATAAGCACTTTCTAGGGAAGACCAGATGACACAGACTTTTAATAGAGTAATGACTGAGCCGTTGGTTTTAGAAGATAGCGCAATGAATCAGGCTGTGGATTTAAACCAGAATAATTGGCAGCCCTTTTTAACGGAAAATCAGCTTTCTGATATTTTTGATAAAGGGCATTCGGTTAATATTTTCTTGCGACCGTCAAAGAATATTTCCAACCGTCAGGGTGCTGAAACATATATTGAAAATTATGCTTTACCGATGCTTCTTCGCGAAGGGGACAAATATATTGCAATGACCAACGGAAATCATGCTTCGGGCGATATCGTCGCGGATGTTATGAAGGGAGCCCGTTCTTATTACATATATTCTAACTGTGGGGCGGGCTTTATGAATATGTTGGTTCAATTCGCGTCTGAAGAAGCTGTGGCAAATTTAAATATTATGAATTTGGTCCGTTATGAAGAAATTAAATGGATTGTTAAAGATACCCATGATTTGCTTTTTGAAGGCAAAATCTTTGCCGGAAATATAGACATTGTTAAAGCCATAAAAGCTGGGAAAGATTTTAGAATAGCCTTAACCCTTCCCGATGGCCGAGAGTTTAGGATGGAAGTGGATCTACTGTTTTATTTTCCTGAAAGTAAGATGATGAATGGATATACAGAAACATCATTTTATCCATCTTGCTTTGGATCCCCCAAAGAATTCGATAACTATTGTAGGCAAGAGTTTTTAAATGAAGATGGTTATTATAGATCTGAAATGGCTAAAGATGGACGAGATTTAGCCATTCGAAATTTATTTTGGATATATGAGGACGGCACTTATTCAAATGCCTTCATGAAGGCGCATGGTGAGAAAAAATCTTATAGCCAGATCAAGATTTTTGCCTCTAAGATTTAATAGAGCTCAATGAAAAAAGGGTGGCTGAAAAGCCACCCTTTTTCGTTAATCTATAAAGATTAAGACTTAGTCTAAAGCAGCTTCCAATTCCGGAACAGCAGTGAATAAGTCTGCAACCAGACCATAATCAGCCACTTGGAAAATTGGTGCTTCTTCATCTTTGTTGATTGCAACAATCACTTTAGAATCTTTCATACCAGCAAGATGCTGAATCGCGCCGGAAATACCAACGGCGATATAAAGATCAGGTGCAACAACTTTACCAGTTTGACCAACTTGATAGTCATTTGGAACGAAGCCAGCATCAACAGCCGCACGGGATGCACCCACTGCAGCGCCAAGCTTATCAGCTACTTTGTCAAGAAGTGCGAAATTCTCACCAGAACCCATACCACGACCACCAGATACAACGATCTTAGCAGATGTTAGTTCAGGACGATCAGAAGTTGTTACTTCTTCACGTAGGAAAGAAGACACGCCAGCATCACCCGTTGCGTCTACTGCTTCAACAGATGCAGAACCACCTTCAGCCGCAGCCGCTTCAAAAGCAGTCGTACGAACAGTGATTACATTTGTGCTTTCAGAAGATTCAACAGTTGCAATTGCGTTACCTGCATAGATTGGGCGTTCAAAAGAAGTTGCAGAATTAACGGCAGTTACTTCTGATAATTGTTGAACATCCATCAAGGCCGCAACACGTGGCATTGTGTTTTTCGCAGATGTTGTGGCAGGTGCCCAAACATGGCTGTAGCCGTCTGCAAGTTTAACAATCAATGGTGCAACATTCTCAGCAAGCTGTTTGGCATATTCTGCACTATCAGCAACCAATACTTTTGAAACGCCAGCGATTTTTGCAGCCGCTTCACCAGCCGCAGCACAATCAGTACCAATCACAGCAACATGAATGTCACCACCAGCAGCTTGTGCAGCGGTTACAGTATGCAGAGTTGCTGCTTTGATTTCTTGGCCGTCATGTTCGGCGATAATTAAGTTAGACATTTATTCAGCCTCCCTTACAGAACTTTTGCTTCATTTTTAAGCTTGTCGACCAATTCTTCGACAGAAGCCACAACAACACCACCGGCACGCGCCGCAGGTTCGGAAACTTTGATTGTTTTCAAACGTGGTGTCACATCAACGCCATAATCCGCAGGGGATTTTGCATCCAAAGGCTTCTTTTTTGCCTTCATGATGTTTGGCAAGCTTGCATAACGTGGTTCGTTCAAACGAAGATCCACAGACATGATTGCAGGCATGTTAACTTTGATTGTCTCAAGGCCACCGTCTACTTCACGTGTTACTTCAGCAGAACCTTCACCAAGTTCAATTTTGGAAGCAAAAGTTGCTTGTGGCAAACCAGAAAGGGCTGCAAGCATCTGTGCTGTTTGGTTGCTGTCGTCATCAATAGCTTGTTTACCAAGAAGAACCACACCTGGGTTTTCTTCGTCCATCACAGCTTTCAAAAGTTTGGCAACGGCTAAAGGCTCTACCAACTCATCTGTTTGAATCAAGATCGCACGATCTGCACCCATAGCTAATGCAGTACGTAATGTTTCTTGGGCTTGTTGTGCACCAATGGACACAGCAATGATTTCTTCTGCCTTACCTGCTTCTTTCATGCGAATTGCTTCTTCAACAGCAATCTCATCGAATGGATTCATAGACATTTTGACGTTAGCGGTTTCAACTCCGCTTTGGTCTGCTTTAACACGGATTTTGACGTTATAGTCAACAACGCGTTTTACTGGAACAAGAACCTTCATTTTGGCCATATCCTTACACTAAAACCAACAAAAATGGGCGTAATAAGCCGGATTTGTGGCATTTACTTTCGATGAAGTCAAGGGCTACCATACGTATGAGTATGGATATATTTTATCTATGACGTGAATGGTATTTTTACTGACGCAAAACATCAATTT
>CBFCZA010000149.1:0-7289 GCA_965602285.1 uncultured Curvivirga sp.
CTCTGTGATCGCCTGCTGAATTCGAGATAAAATTTTATCTGTCCCATCACGTAAAGCAATTCGCATGCTGTCCGAAAGATCAGACACTTCCGCACTTAGCTTAACAACTAAACATTGCTTCTCGTTTGTAGGGCTGCAGTAACTTGATAACCACGCATTCCAATATGACATCAACCGTTCTTTGCCCAGCTTTGAATCATCAGCAAATATTGCTTCTAAACGTTCTAGATAACGCTCAAAATAATCTTCTAAAAGAGCCTGACCATATTGTTCTTTTGATTGGAAGTAATGATAGAAGGAGCCTTTTGGAACCTCTGCTGTTTTTAAAAGCTCGCTCAAACCAACACCACTGAACCCTTTTACAGAGATTATGAGATGCCCTGTTTCAAGAAGATGTTGTCGAGTATTATCAAAATTACTTTTCATAATGATTTCTTATACAAAATTAGACCGGTCGTCTAGTGAATTTATGAAATAGGTTTTCTTTACTCAAATTTATAGATTTAAAAAGTAAAGTTTAATAAATCCAAGTAGAGATACGGGTGTTTTTACAATTGTGATACCATAAGGAAGTCATTAATCTACCACGAAAGAAAACGAGTAGACTGAACAACGTCAGGACCTAAAATGAAATTTGTAACTTACCTCCTTTTAGCAATCGTTATTACAACATCCTCATATGCATTAGAGGTTCAAGAAGTCTCTAAAAACATCTACGCACTTGTGGGTGAAAGGAACCAACGTTCTGAAAGTAATCTTGCGAATAACGCAACTTTCGGTGTTGTTGTAACTTCAGAAGGCGTCATCCTTATGGACCCGGGTGGAAGTTGGCTTGGCGCAAAGCAAATTGACGAAAAGATCAAAACCATCACAAACCTCCCTGTACGATATGTCATCAATACAGGAGGGCAAGATCATCGCTGGCTTGGCAATGATTACTGGCGGAAGAAAGGCGCTAAGATTATTGCATCAACTGCCGCCGTTGAAGACCATAAAAACCGCGAAACGGATCAATTCTTAGCCCTACAAAACTTCCTTGGTGACAAAATTGAAGGCACTATACCTGCCTATGCTGACATCACTTTTGACCTCTCCTATGACCTAAAACTTGGAAATATAACACTTCAAATTCATCATGAAGGCCAAGCCCACACACCTGGTGATAGCTTTGTATATTTGCCCAATGAAAGCATCGTTTTTGCAGGTGATATCATCTATGTAGAACGTATTTTAGGCGTCGGGCCGCAATCAAACGCGAAGAACTGGATTACTGTGATTGAAAAAATCATGGAACTTAATCCAAAAATCATCGTGCCGGGCCATGGACATATCACCACCTTGGAAAATGCCAAAGCACAAAGCTACGACTATCTCGTAAACCTTCGTGAAAAGGTTGCACTACATCTGGAAAATGAGGGTGATTTAAACGATGCCACAAATATTGACCAATCACAATTCAAAGGTCTGGAACAATTTGACGCATTAGCCAAAAGAAATGCACTACAAGTCTATATAGAAATGGAATGGGAGTAGGATTATTTAATGGATATGTTTCCTAAGATACATATTTTTTATAAACATACTCCAATCGGGCCACAGCACTTTTAGGTACTTGTTTAAGTCCATAAACTTGGGCCATTTCTTGGAATATAGTAACTTCGTCACCTTCAACTTCTGTAGCGATCTCAAACATAACTTCCCCTAATTCTGAAGCAGGAATATCTTCGAACCCACGATCTCCATATTCGCGAACCACAACGCGTTCCGTTTTAGGAAGCCATAAGAGAGCCTGCGCGCCCTTAACATCGCTATCGCCTTCGAATAATATTTTGCGGGCTGTAATTGCCTTTTGAAGGGCGGTGGTAAATCTACGTGTCGCCATAGGGGTTACCTTTGTCAGCCCCCCTTTTCTTGCGTATAATGTGAAAGCACGCGATGATAAAATAGGCCCCTCTACCCCTATAATTTCCACAAGCCCATCAACAATCATATCATTCATTTCATCAGACCCATTCATCATTTGACGGGCAAGCGCTTGTCGGCTCTCAGCCGTAGGCTTGCTCATGTAAGGTTTATAGGGCGCAAGCTTCATGAGGATATTCCTTTGGGGTGATAGACTATTTCTATAAAAATGCTCTCTCTGACAATAGGCCTAAAATCGCGAAGAATGAAAGTAGAATTACAATATATATTTAAGGTTAAGTCATTCATTGAATAAATAATTCTGTCCGACCCACATGAAAATTATTTATTCGACAATTAAAGCATGCCCCCTCAAAGCACTAATACCTTCTTTTTGTTTAAAAACGGCTTCTAAATTTCGACTGGCTTCTCTTGCGTGCTCTCGTGCTAATGCTTCGGCACGTCCACCTTCGCCATCTCGAATAGATGCGATAATAACATGATGTTGTTGATGTCCATAAGCCAAACTACGTGTATATGTTTTCAAGTCATCTTCATCAGGTATAAAGGCCGCAGGAGAGGCAAAAGGCAAACGTTTCACCCTTTCTAATTCAGCAATCAAAAGGCGGCTCATCGACAATTCAGCTAATTGATCATGAAAAAGGATGTTTAGGCGAGAATATTCATAAAGGTCTACAGAGTTAGTCTCAAAATCAAAACATTTATCAAGGCTTTCAGATGTTTCAATGATAGGGGCTAAATCCTCATCACTCACACCTCTTTCCGCTGCAAAGCGGGCCGCCATTCCCTCTAATACACCACGCAATTGAATCGCATCACTAACATCCGAAAAGCTAAAAGAGGGAACAACAAAGCCTGCTTTAGGTCGCCGGTCCAGCATCCCTTCCCCTACAAGTAACGCCAACGCATTTCTTACGGGGGTTCGTGACATATCTAGATCATTAGCCAAAGCTTCCTCATAAAGGCGATCTCCTCCGGCAAGCTCTCCACTAAATATCCGTCGTCGGATCGTTTCCATGGCACGCATTGTATTGTTTTTATGCTGCACTATTATTTGCCCTCAATTCCAACAAGTCATTAATCTTAATTTTTCCGGTGCATTCTAGGCGCTAAATATATTTTTATGCTTTTATAATTCCTTTTTTAAAATAGCATTATTTGTATAAAAAGTAAGGCCCTATACAAAATTTAAACACCAAAAACTATCGTCTTTTTTATAACAATGCAAATCCCCTTCCTTTTTTGAACCATCCCAATTATTGGAAAGTAATGCCCTAGGGAATAGGATATTGTTCAACTTTTTAATTGCTATGTTTGAATATGATGAAATAAAGTATTTTTACAAAATTAAACTTGAGATCATTTCACGATAGGACAGAAAATGACAAATATAACATTACTTGACGGTGGTTTAGGACAAGAGATTTCTAAACGTTCAAAAAATGAAACACATTCTTTATGGTCGTTAAAAGTGATGTTTGACAATCCAGAAGTTGTTGTGGATGTCTATAAAGATTTCATTGCTGCAGGTTCAAAAGTCATCTGTCTTAATACCTATACAGCAAACCCAACACGGTTAGATCGGGATGGCTTCGGCGATAGATTTGAAGAAGCCCATAGCACTGCAATCAAAGTTGCAAAACAAGCGATTGAGGAATCTTCAATTGATGGGGCCGTGGTTCAAATCGCTGGCTGCATCCCGCCTCTCGTAGCAAGCTACAAATCCGAATACCATAAAAGCTATGATGAATCTCTGGCTGAGTATCGCCAAATTGTTAATTTACAAAAAGGCCATGTTGATGCATTTTTCATTGAAACCATGTCGAATATTGAAGAGGCCAGCGCAGCCATTGATGCCGTGAAAGAAACCACAATACCTGTTTATGTTGGTTTAACATTATCAGATGACTTGTCTGACACTCTCAGGTCCGGCGAAAGCCTAGAAGACGCCATCGCAGCTATGGTAGAGAGAAAACCAGACGGAATTATGCTGAATTGCTCTATCCCTGAAGCCATCACACAAGCTATGCCAAAGCTTGCGACAGCCGGCGTTGAATTCGGTGGCTATGCCAATGGCTTCACATCCATCGACAAACTCGTGCCCGGTGGAACTGTTGCAACACTCAAAGCACGCGAAGATCTATCACCAGAAGCCTATACAAACCATGTGCTAAAATGGATTGAAGCAGGCGCAACTATCGTAGGTGGCTGTTGTGAAGTTGGGCCAGCCCATATTGAATATTTAGCCAAGAAGCTTAAAGAGCAAGGCCATGTCATTACTAACCTTGGTTAATATCAGTAGGAATTCCCAATTTCTAACCATCAAGATAAGATGAGATTATCATGAAAATTTTCCTACTATCTACTCTATTTCCTGTTTTAGTCGGTTTCATTTTTTCTATTGATAACAAGGTTCATGCATTTGAGGCGAAATCAATCAACTTCAATTCTGTGCATATTTTTGATGGTGATGATGGCGAAGTACAAACTCTCGATGCCGTCTTAACGAAACCCGATGGCACCGGGCCTTTTCCCGCAGTTGTTCTTTTACACACATGTGGCGGGCCTAATGATATAACCACAAAATTTTGGCCGAAATATTTGGCTGATTTAGGGTATGTCACACTGGCAGTTGATAGCATGGGACCACGTAGTATGAGCGCAGGAAAATGCCGCCCGCTTCTATTAGATAAAAAAATAGCATCCCGTGATGCTTATGGTGCTCTTGAATATTTAGGTGAATTACCCTTTGTCGAGCAAGATCACATAGGAGCTATCGGATATTCCTTAGGCGGCATTATCATTAATTTTTTCATTCGCCAAAATTTCAAGTCGCCTAAAGGGTTAAATTTCAGCGCCGGTATATCACTTTATGGCCACTGTTCCTTTGGGCGGCCAGGATCGCCGCAACAAGTCATTAGCCCTCGTTTCCCTTGGGTTGTCATTATTGGAAGTAAGGAACGCCCAATTTTTCCAAAATCTTGTGAAGACGTCCCAAGCTTGCCGAATGCCAACCTCCATATGCTTGAAGGCGCATACCATGCCTTTGATAATCCCCAATATAAGTCCATTAAAAAAGATTTTGCTGGCAATCCAATGCTATATAGCAAAAAAGCAACTCAATCGGCTATGGTAATAATAAAAGCCACACTAAAACAACATTTATTGAAACAGAATCTCGAGAAGGTTTCACCCGTCAAAGATAAAATAAAAAATGAGCCAGTTGGACCAACCGGCTACACACCAAGCCAAGTTATTGCAAATACCGATCGCAATGGAGATGGAAAACTCGATAAATCTGAATTCAGAGGCCCTTCAAAGGCGTTTCCATATATTGATGCCAACCAAGATGGCTTTTTAACGAAGCAAGAGCTTATTACTGCTTGGGAATAGTACTACACTTAAGTTTCTTTTGCTGAGTGTAGGATCTACACTCAGCAAAAGCATTTCATTTCGGAGCAGATAAAAGCCGAAAAATTAACCCTCGGCTATGAACTCATCAATAAGGTCCGCTGCATCTTCTAAGAAGAAATCTAGAAAATAGTGATTTGCTTCATCAATAACAGAAAAGCCAATGTTAGAATTACCAGAAAGTTTTTCCATTGCTTCAGGCAGGCCTTTAACAACCTTATCGTCAGAACCAGCAATCACAAGTACAGGTGATTTGATTTTCTCTAGGATACTAGGTGTATCCATACGTTGATCCGGTGCGTAATAAGAAACAAAGCTTTCAGCTGTTGCATTTGTATTTGGGCAATAGATGAAATCAATGCCTTCCATAATGGATTTACCTTCACCTTTTTTGACCAGAGCTTCTGCCTTGGCAAGTAATGGTGCTAATGGTTTATCATAGTTACTTTCATAACCTTTTTCTTCATCTTCTTGGGACCAAGTTGCTGGTGCAATCAAAGCAACTTTATCTATCATGGCACTGTGACGTTCTGCTGCATACCATGCGGTTTGGTTACCACCACGAGAATGCCCAACGAGACTAACCTTCTGAGCGCCTTCTTTCTTTAACCATGCCATCCATGCATCAATTTCATCAAGTGCGTCTGTATGTTTATGAGTATGGGTCACGGCACAGTCATACATTCCTGTACGATTACTAAGTCCTAAACTTAATGAAATCGCCAAGGTGTTATAGCCTCGCTCCGCGAATGCGGTTTGGGCATTGGCAATAATTTCCATGCCATTATGTGCAAGTGTTCCATGCGTGATAAGGATGGTATTTTCACTAAGGCTACTTCCATCAGCCATTACAAGATTTGCAGACAAAGTCAAACCTTCATAAGAAAGGTCAACTTTGCGTGTTTCCGCTGTCGCAACGGTTGATGTCCCAAGAATTGCACCTAAAAACACATATTTGGCTATAGTTGTCGCCACCTTATTAAATTTAAACATTCAAATGATCTCCACCCTATATAAACAAATGCATTATGCATTTATGTCGGAAAATAATGTCCCCACACAAAAAGTAAAGGAAACAATACTCTCATATAGTAAAAACTAAATATGTAGCATTCTTTTTGACGTCTGCAAATATGGAAGGTACAATTTATCTGTAAATCACAGGAGTTAATTTCTGATGTTACTTTATCTAACCCTTATATTCTGCTGCCAACTGATGGGCGAATTAATAACCCATACTTTTGATATTCCTGTCCCCGGCCCAGTCCTTGGTATGCTCTTATTATTTTGTTGGTTAATATTAAAAAAATCTATACCGGAAGATTTGGCTGTTGTTTCCGACGGGTTGCTTAATCATTTATCGTTATTATTCGTACCCGCGGGTGTCGGTGTCATGATGCATTTTCGATTACTTGGGGATGACTGGGTGGCTATTGGTGGGTCACTTCTAGTTAGCACTACTTTAACTATTTTAGTTACAGCACTCATGATGACTTGGCTTGGGCCTAAAACACTTGCTCAAGACAAGAAGAATTCTAAGGATCATTTAGATGAATGAACTTCGCGATACATGGGTCTATCTTAGTGCCACACCATTACTGCATCTCACCATGACATTAGTTGCTTTTCAATGCGGTGTTTGGATTTACCAAAAAGGGAAAATGAACCCAATTCTTAATCCTGTTTTAATTGCCGTGTTGGTAAGTGTCGGGATATTAACAATCACGGGAACAGATTATCTAACATATTTCCAAGGGGCACAGTTCGTTCATTTCTTACTTGGCCCCGCGACAGTAGCCCTTGCCATCCCCCTCTACAGACAATTCGATAAAGTACGAAGTTCCGCCCTCGCGATTATCACAAGCATACTAACAGGGTCACTAACCGCAGCTCTTTCTGCGGTTAGTATTGGGTATATACTAGATGGGTCGACAGATACATTAATCTCATTAGCC
>CBFCZA010000150.1:0-7274 GCA_965602285.1 uncultured Curvivirga sp.
TTCCGACCCCTCCCGGAAAAGATTGATAAGCACAAGCCACACCATCTTTTAAGCCGATTTTTTCTTTTTCCCACGGAAAAGCTGCATAGCCCAGCAAGCCATCCGTAAAGGAGACGCTATAGAAATTTAGGCATGTAGTAGGATCATCCGCCATTTTGGATTTGGTGAGCTCAAACTTGGCATACGAGGTTTGAAACCATTCTGGTTTGTCATAATATTTCACAGGCCTATTTTGAAACTTGATCCCATAAGGGTTTAAATCTTCATTCAATACTTCGGTTTGTTTATCAATCTCAGCTTGAGTAAGCTTACCTTCGTCACCATCATGAATAATGTGATATTGAATGGGAATAACAATCGTTTTATTGGACAATGCAGAAAAACTATAAAGACGAAATGCTTTTAGTTCTCCTGCAATCTTCGCACGCATTTGCTGGGTTGGAACCTTGACCCCACATTTTCGTGTAAATTTTGCAGCCTGTACGCTAGAAGATATAAACCCTCCGCCATTCCACAAATACCCAGCAGCCCCGAAAGCCATCGCAGATCCAATTGATTTAAGTATTTTCCTACGTTTCATAACATATCCTAATGCCAATTCATATGCTTAAGAAATCATAATATTAGATGATGCTTTGGTCTACCAAAAACTAAAAAAGGATTTTATTCCGTGGATGTGAATATGTACTTACTGCAAAAATATTTAGACTAAGATATACTTGTATCATGAACAGATACACCCCCACCCCTAGCGGACATAATTTAATTAACCACGCCCATAAAGGACGTGGTGCGGTCAGCAATGAAGTCAGCCGATTTGAAGCACAAACACGAGAAGTCTTTGATGATGGGTGGGATAATTTAGATAGCCCTACTGAGGGGGAAGAATTTTCGCATCTCAATTTCACCAGAACCACACTGGCTATTGATGCAACAAAAAGCCTTATTTCTTACAATAAATCCCCTGATATTCCTTTTGATCGGTCCATCAATCCATATCGAGGGTGCGAACATGGCTGTGTTTATTGTTATGCACGGCCAACCCATAGTTATTGGGGATTATCCGCAGGGTTAGATTTTGAAACACGCCTTTTTTACAAACCCGATGCCGTTGAAATATTGGAACGGGAACTAGCCCATCCTAAATATAGCCCTTCCCCTATCGCCTTTGGCACCAATACGGACCCATATCAGCCTGTAGAAAAAGATAAACAGATCACTCGTAGCCTATTAAAGTTCCTCGTCAAGACACGTCATCCCTTCACAATAGTGACCAAGTCAAATTTGATCTTACGGGATTTAGATATTTTACAAGAAGCCGCACAACATAAGCTGGTGCGTGTTCTTATTTCTGTAACCACATTAGACCGCCATTTAGCAAACAAACTTGAACCCCGCGCCACGACACCAGCCAAACGGTTAGAAGCCATTCAAACGCTTTCCGAAAACAATATCCCCGTTGGCAGTCTTGTTGCCCCTATTATCCCTGCCCTTAACGATCATGAAATCGAAACTATCTTACAAACATTAAGCGACCATGGCGCAGAAACAGCAGGATACATCCTTCTTCGCCTTCCCCTTGAAGTAAGAACCCTGATGGAAGAATGGCTGGATCAGCATTACCCCACCAAGAAACGGCATGTGCTTTCACTCATCGAACAAAGTCGGGATGGGAAGTTAAATCATAGTGAATTTGGCAAAAGGATGGTGGGCACTGGTGCTTATGCTGATATTATCCGTAAAAGATTCAATCTTGCCCGCCAAAAACATTTCACAAACCAAAACAACCCAGATGCCCGTGAAGAATTACAACGCAGCCTATCTATTGAAAACTTCATTCCACCTACCCCCAAGGGCGGTCAATTTTCCTTATTATGAAATGTACTATTTCATCCCTATCGTATTCTTTACAGGCAGTGCCATTACAGACTAGGCCTATAATCCTCAGTATCTGTTTCTCGGTATTTATAGGCTAAATTCTTATGCTCTTTATCACCCTTGTCATATACCCTTGTAGAAGAAGATTTTGCGAATACAAGATAAATAATCAGAAGAAACCCTATAAATGGTAAGCACATAAAAAAACAAATACCTCGATCTTTCCCTATATCACGCGCCCTTTGAACAGCTTTTCTAGCAAGAAATACATTTGCTAGCAAAGCTACTATAACAACAAGTACCATAGCAAATTCATCAAAAATTAATGTTGAAACAAAAACCGTACCGAATAGTGCCATTAAGGCCAAAATCCACCATCCAAATAACTCTCCTCCAGAAATTGTTTCTTCTGTATTTTCCGATGATATAGCAACAGCACTGACAATAGCCCCTAGAATATAAGTAAAGACATCCATTTTACCCTCCATAATTGATTAATTTAATATTACTTTAGCTATGAACGGATTTGAACCTTTTTTTATCAAAATCAAGTAATCCAAATGAAATTTTAACAATTTAAATTTAACGTTTTCAGAAAAACATTATGCACTAATATAGGCTTATATTACAGTTTTTTACCGCAATGCAGCACAAAAGCTTTGACAGTTTCCTATACACAGGTATGGTGTTTTCATGTTAAAAGACGTCTGTCTTTATTAAAAAGACGTCTTAATTTAAATCGGACTTGGATTTTTGATCTCAAATATCCAAGTCTAAATAAAAAGTGAAGCACAATGTATGCTTCATGAGGGAGCGAATGAAACCTTCATTCGCAATTGCACAACATCACAAGGGGTGGTTATGAGCACTCAAAACAGACCTTTATCCCCGCATTTGCAGATCTATCGCTGGCAATGGAGCATGGCCTATTCAATTCTAAACCGGGCAACTGGTGTAGCATTGGCTGGTGGCGCCATGTTCTTAGCATGCTGGTTGATGGCTTTAGCAGGCGGTCCAGAAGACTTCAACGCAGTTCAGGAATTTTCAACAACGATCATCGGCCGCATCTTGCTGCTGGGTTGGACCTGGTCATTATTCTATCATCTAGTAAACGGCATTCGTCACCTTGTTTGGGACACTGGTCGTTGGCTTGATCTTAAGTCTGCCGAAATTTCCGGGCATATAAGCTTAGTACTATCCGTAGTATTAACGCTTGTTGTTTGGTATTTGGCATACACAGTTTAAGGAACGGGTGAGATGAAAAATTTACGTGCACCTTTAGCCGAAGCGCGCGGGCATGGTTCCGCCAAAGACGGCACCCACCATTGGTGGATACAACGCCTTTCTGGTGTTGCTTTAATTCCATTGACCATCTGGTTTGTTTTCTCTGTGGCCTGCATGGCAGGTGGGGACGGTTCTATCGTTTCTACTGTTGATACTGCTGGCTATTTGAAATACAGCACTTGGGCAGCAGACCCTCTCAACGCAACAGGCTTGATCTTGTTGGTGATTGCAAGCTTCCACCATGCGCAACTTGGGCTTCAAGTCATCATCGAAGATTATATTCACGGAATGCTTAAGACACCTTTATTGGTGGCTTTGAAATTACTTGCCTTTGCCTTTGGCGTTGCAAGTATTCTTTCTGTTTTGAAAATCGCCCTTTAAAGGATAACGGACATGAGTGACTCCTATAAAATTGTGGATCATACCTATGACGTTGTTGTTGTAGGGGCTGGTGGCGCTGGTTTACGCGCAACCTTTGGTCTGGCCGAAGCGGGCCTTAAAACCGCTTGTATTTCTAAAGTATTCCCAACACGTTCTCACACTGTGGCAGCACAAGGAGGCATTTCAGCTTCCCTTGGTAACATGGGTCCAGATGACTGGCGTTGGCATATGTATGACACTGTAAAAGGGTCAGACTGGCTTGGCGATCAAGATGCCATTGAATATATGGTTCGTGAAGCACCTGCTTCTATCATCGAACTTGAACATTATGGTGTTCCTTTTTCTCGTACTGAAGAAGGTAAAATTTACCAACGTCCATTCGGTGGCATGACCACGGAATTTGGTGAAGGCCCACCAGCACAACGCACATGTGCCGCCGCTGACCGTACAGGTCATGCGATGTTGCATACGCTTTATCAACAATCCTTGAAACATCAGGCAGAATTCTTCATTGAATATTTTGCTATGGATTTGATCATGGAAGATGGCGAATGTCGTGGGGTCATGGCTTGGAACCTTGATGATGGTACAATCCATCGTTTCCGTGCGAAAATGGTGATCATGGCCACTGGTGGTTATGGTCGTGCTTATTTCTCTGCGACATCTGCACATACTTGTACTGGTGATGGCGGCGGTATGGTTCTTCGTGCAGGCCTTCCAATTCAAGATGCTGAATTCGTACAGTTCCATCCAACAGGCATCTATGGTGCAGGTTGTTTAATCACAGAGGGTGTTCGTGGTGAAGGTGGTTATTTGACCAACTCTGAAGGCGAACGTTTCATGGAACGTTATGCACCATCGGCCAAAGATCTTGCATCCCGCGATGTTGTAAGCCGTTCTATGACCATGGAAATCAATGCCGGTCGTGGTGTTGGTCCAAAGGGTGATCATATTCATTTACATATCGAACATCTTGATCCTGCAATCATTGAAGAACGCCTACCCGGCATTGCAGAATCTGCACGTATTTTTGCAGGTGTTGATGTATCAAAAGAGCCAATTCCAGTCATTCCAACATGTCATTATAACATGGGCGGCATTCCTGCGAACTTTAATGGTGAAGTTGTAACCATCAAAGACGGCAATCCAGATGAAGTAGTTCCAGGATTGATGGCAGCAGGCGAAGCAGCCTGTGTGTCTGTTCATGGTGCAAACCGCCTTGGATCAAACAGCCTACTTGATCTTGTTGTGTTTGGTCGTGCTGCGGCCCTTCATTGTGCAAAGATCATTGATCGTGATGCGCCACATAAAGATTTGGCACCTGATGCTGGTCAAGATTGCTTAGATCGCTTGGACAAGGCACGCAATGCAGACGGTAAATATTCTACCGCTTCAATCCGCGCAGAGATGCAAGAAATTATGCAGAAACATTGTGCTGTTTTCCGTGAAGGCGAAAGCCTAAGTGAAGGCGTTGCAAAGTTACAAGCTGTTTGGGATAAAATGTCCGATATAAAAACATCTGACCGTTCAATGGTTTGGAACTCTGATTTGGTGGAAACACTAGAATTAGACAACCTCATGCGTCAAGCAATGGCGACCATCGTTGGCGCAGAGACACGTAAGGAATCTCGTGGTGCGCAAGCCCGTGAAGATTACCCAGATCGTGATGATGTCAATTGGATGAAACATACAGCAGCATGGGTTGGTGAAGATGGTAAAGTGAAATTGGACTATCGTCCTGTTCACATGGAAACCATGACTGATGATATCGATACAATCCCACCAAAAGCGCGTGTTTACTAAGCGGTAAAAGGAAGGAAACTTAAAATGGCTGAATTTTCTCTGCCCACAAATTCCAAAGTCCGTGAAGGTAAAGTTTGGAAAAGCGAAAGCAAGGGTACGAATGTCAAAACATTCCGTATCTATCGTTGGAATCAAGACAATGGCGAAACACCGCAAGTGGATAGCTATGAAGTTGATTTAGACGAATGCGGACCAATGGTTTTGGATGCTCTGATCAAAATTAAAAATGAGATGGATCCAACAGTAACTTTCCGTCGCTCTTGTCGTGAAGGTATTTGTGGTTCTTGTGCGATGAATATTGATGGTACGAACACCTTGGCTTGTACCAAATATATTTCTGAAATCAAAGGTGATGCGAAAGTATATCCATTGCCACATATGAATGTTGTGAAAGATTTAGTTCCTGATTTGAACAAAGCCTATGCACAACTCGCATCTGTAGAACCTTGGATCAAAACCAATTCACCACCTCCGCCGGACCAAGAACGTTTACAATCACCTAAAGATCGTAAAAAACTTGATGGTCTATATGAATGTATCTTGTGCTTTAGCTGTACAACCAGTTGCCCAAGCTACTGGTGGAACGGTGATCGCTACTTAGGCCCAGCAGTGCTTTTACAAGCATATCGTTGGATCGCAGATAGCCGTGATGAATATACAGGTGAGCGCCTAGATGAATTGGAAGATCCATTCCGTCTATTCCGTTGTCATACTATTATGAACTGTTCTAACACTTGCCCTAAAGGTCTTAACCCTGCCAAGGCAATTGCGGAAATCAAAAAAATGATGATTGAGCGTAAAATCTAAATTTAGATTAAACTCAATCTTAATCATAAGCTTTAAGGGCGGTAGAATTTTCTACCGCCCTTTTCTTATAAGCTAAACAACAGTCATTATTTGGAACAAAAGAAGCGAGAAGAAAAACCTTCTCACCCCTTACGTCACAATAAAGCAATTTGTATTTTAGATTGCAGAAACGTCTTTCAAGAAAGTATCGATATCTTTTCGAAGAGTTTCAGATTCACTAACTAAATTGTTAGTTGCTGAAGAAACTGTATTTCTTACTTGGTCACTTTTTTCTGCCATCATATTAACATCAGAAATCTTCTCTGAAACCTCAGATGTACCAGCAGAAGCTTGCTGAGTATTTCGAGCAATTTCCTGAGTAGCCGCACCTTGTTCTTCTACAGCAGCAGAAACAGAGGTCGTGATTTCATTCATTTCCCTAATAATGTCACCGATAGAAGAAATTGCGTCGACACTATCACGTGTATCAGATTGGATTTGGCTGATTTGATTACTGATTTCGCCAGTTGCTTTTGCTGTCTGTGTAGCCAAGGATTTAACTTCGCTTGCGACAACAGCAAAACCTTTACCAGCATCACCAGCACGCGCAGCTTCAATAGTCGCATTTAGTGCTAGTAAGTTTGTTTGATCCGCAATGTCAGAAATCAATGTTAGAATTTCACCAATACGTGTTGTGCTTTCTTCAAGTCCACGGATAAGTTCATCACTGCGTTCAGCTTCTGCAACAGCATTACCTGCAATGGTCGTAGAATGTTGAACCTGAGAACTAATCTCTTGAACGGATGAGGCAAGTTCTTCAGCAGCAGACGCAACAGTTGATACATTATCACTTGCCATTGAAGTTGCATGTGAGGCCTCTGTTGCAAGATTGCTGGTTTTAGAAACCGTATCCCCTAATTCTTCTGAGGATGATTCCATTTGCGTGGTCGCAGCAGAGACAGCAGAAAGTGCCGCTTTAGCTCTTTGATCAAATTCTTCAACCAAGTGGTTAAGTTTTCCAGCTCGGTCAATTTGCATTTGTTGTTCCAGCTGGCTCTCTTCTGTTAGTCGTTCATTCTCAATCAATTTATCACGGAAATTGATGATAATGACATACATACGGGCAAAAATATTACCGCCCG
>CBFCZA010000151.1:0-7270 GCA_965602285.1 uncultured Curvivirga sp.
GTAAGCTGGGATAATTCGCAACTATTAGAAAAAGCTCTAGCAACTTGTGGCACAAGATAGAGACTTTCTCATGAAACTCAAGTAGCAGGGCGACTAGATTATGGCTTTCAACGACCTATTCACCACAGCAAACAAAAGCAACTTTGACTTTGGTCAACGATGCCTAGTTATGGGCATTATGAATGTGACCCCTGATTCTTTTTCTGGTGACGGTTTAGGGGGCGATCAAGGCACGTTAAACGCCAAAATCTTAGAACAAACCAGTGCATTTATGTCAGAAGATGTTGATATTTTGGATATTGGTGGGGAAAGCACACGACCAGGGGCTAAACTCGTTGATGAAGAGGAAGAGTTGTCCCGTGTTGTTCCTGCAATAAAGGCGATAGTAAGTGCATTCCCAAATGCTGTATTGTCCATCGATACCTATAAATCAAAAGTAGCAGAGGCGGCATTATATGCAGGTGCCCATATTATCAATGATGTATGGGGCGGGCGTGCGGATAAACATATTTTTACTGTGGCGGTGAAAAATGATGCACCTATTATCCTAATGCATAATAAGTCAAAGCCGGGTCATGCAGAAATAGATGCACGATTAGGGGGCTCTTATGTGGCTCCTGACTATCAAGATTTTTTAGCAGAAGTAATAGAAGAAATGAAGCAGCTTGCTTTAGAAGCGTTAGAAGCAGGTGTGAAACGAAATAATATTATGTTGGATCCGGGTGTTGGGTTCGGCAAAACAGTTGATCAAAATATGGAACTTATCAATAGATTGGACGAGATCAAGAAAGCAGTTGGTTTTCCGATATTGCTTGGATCAAGCCGTAAAAGTTTCATTGGCTTAACATTAGATGTGGCTGCAGATGAACGTATTGAAGGAACTGCAGCGACTGTTGCAATGGGGGTCATGCGTGGGGCGGATTGTGTTCGTGTTCATGATGTGAAAGAAATGGGAAGGGTTGTGCGCATGACGGACGCAATGTTGCGTTCCGGTAAATAGTGATAGATCTGGCAAATAGTTTTAGAAAAGAGAAGAACCATGCATGACGTTTATTTAGCATTAGGCACAAACCTTGGTGATAAAGTTGATAATTTGAAAATTGCAATTGAACTTTTGTCAGAATTTATTTCCGATATTAGCGTTTCAAATTTCTATGAATCTGCACCTATGTATATAGAAGACCAACCAACGTTTGTGAATATTGTAGTAGGGGGAGAATGCTCTTTATCCCCCAAAGAACTGTTAGAACATGTTAAAGAATTAGAGGAAGATATAGGTCGTCAACCAACCTTTAGAAATGGCCCGCGTGTTATTGATATTGATATTCTTTATCATGGCGATACTTTGATGGACACAGAAGAACTTTCTATCCCCCATATTGGTATTGAGGAAAGAGAATTTGTCCTCATACCTTTACTCGATATTTGTGGGGACTATATGGATGTTCGTACAGGAAAGACCGTAGAGGAAATGGTCGATAATATTCCTGACCTAAGAGGTCTTATTAGAATAGATGGTTAGGGCTATGGCTTAAACCATTGGCTTATGGCCGCATGAATCAATTATATTTGCAATAGCGTCTGCTGCACCTTCACCGGAAGATGAAATTCTAATGAAAAGCCCTCCTGTAATAAGGGCGTAATCCCGCATAACACTTTCTGTTATTTCATCAGTACTTTGAAAACTTGGTGGAATATATATGGAAGAAATAAGTATGCCCTGTTCGGCTGCTTCAAACGCACGCTCCGCTGCATTTACATCATCAGTCCCCATTCTAAATATATCGTCGAAACCACCGGGTCTATTATCTGTAATAAGGATGATGATCTTTGTTTCTGAGGTGAATGTTCCTGTGAAGTCTTTGTTCTGAGGTCTTCCATCTGCCGGTAACGCGTTTATCACAGTACGTAAGGCTTCATCAGAAGCTTCTGGTCCTGCACCACCGCCATAGGCTATGATATTATAGATTTTTTCATCTATAATTTTTCGTTTTTCTAAGCTGTTGGGATGATCATCTAAGTCAGAAATAACGGTGATGTCATCTTTAAATGTGACCAAACCAATACGTAATTTATCATTTGAGACATGGGCCAGTTGCTTAAGTAAATCTTCTATTTCTAATTTGATATCATAAATTGTGTTTTTCAGGGAATATGTAGAATCAATAATAAGAACAAGGTCTGTAGATTTGCATTTATCTAGATCGTTCTCTTCGAACGCATGGCTATTGCTGGCGTAAATAAAGGCCATAGCAAAAGACATCATTAGAACGAAGGAATGGAACTTAATTATTTTCAAATGCCTGCTCTTTAATATTTTAGACATTTTAGTTTAATTTGATTATGTATCTAAAAGCAATGGGCAGCCCATAGAGCTGCCCATCACAAATTAGTTATTTCATGAATTATTAAAACATATCATCTGGAATTGATCGAATAGTCGTGTGTCCCTCACGCACTGCAACGATCAGGGCTGGTGTCTGAGATAGAAGGTTTTCAGCATAGAAACGGGCTGTTGCGACTTTTGCATTATAGAAAGCCACATCCCCTTCTGCTGCCTCTATTTTGGCTTTTGCGATAACCATAGATTCAGCAAGCATGAGACCACCAGCAACCAGTCCGAATATCTTTAGGATGTAAACAGCGCTAGTACCTAATGCTGTAGGATCATCTGCATTATTTAAAACCCATTCCAAGCAATTTTCTAACGCATCAATCGCTGTGGCAAGATGTGCACGCATTGCCGCGATGTCATCACCTTCCTCACCGTTAAGACGATTAATGATGGAATCAGCTTCATCAAGATACTCTCTTAGTGCCTTACCGCCATCACGAAGAATTTTACGACCAATAAGATCGGCTGCTTGGATACCATTCGTACCTTCATAAATTGGAAGAATACGTGCGTCACGATAATATCGCGCAGCGCCTGTTTCTTCAATGAAGCCCATGCCGCCATGGACTTGAACCCCAATAGAAGCAACTTCTACTGCTAAGTCAGTGAACCAGCCTTTAACAATAGGTGTAATAAGATCGACCCGTTTTACAGCCCATTCACGCCAAGCAGGATCTTCATGGTGATGTGATATGTCTAAATCGACCATTGTACGAAATTCTAAGGCACGCATTGCTTCTGTATAGGCACGCATGGTCATAAGCATTCTGCGAACATCAGCATGCTGAATGATAGGCGCATTCTTAGACCCATCAACCTCAGAACGACCTTGTTTACGGTCTTTTGCGAAATTTACAGCATGTTGATACGCCATTTCGGATACGGCAAGCCCCTGCGCACCAACGGCTAAACGTGCATCATTCATCATGGTGAACATATATTCTAGTCCACGATTCTCTTCACCTACCACATATCCAACGGCCCCTGTCGTTTCGCCATATGCCATAATGCAAGTAGGGCTACCATGAATGCCAAGTTTATGTTCAACCTTGATAGGCCATGCATCATTGCGTTCACCTAAAGAACCATCAGCATTAACGATAAACTTAGGAACCACAAATAAGGAAATGCCTCTTGTTCCTTCAGGTGCATCTGGAAGGCGGGCTAATACCAAGTGAACAATATTATCTGTCATATCATGATCACCGTAAGATATGAAAATCTTTTGACCTTTGATAAGGTAATGATCACCATTGCGCTCTGCTTTGGTTCTTACTTGGGATAGATCTGATCCTGCACCTGCCTCGGTCAGGTTCATCGTACCAGTCCATTCACCCGAAACCATTTTATGAACAAATGTTTCTTTAATGTAATCGGATGCATGTGCGATAAGTGCTTGTGCGGCACCATGGTTTAACAATGGGGCCAGCGCCCATGCTAAGTTAGGCGTTTGAAAAATTTCAGTAACTGCCGCACCAAGAGTATGTGGCATAGCTTGGCCACCGAACTCTTCAGGGAAAGTTAACGCACTCCATCCACCTTCGACAAAAGCTTGATAGGCATCGGCGAAACCTTCGGCAACGACAACTTTATCACCCTCTAAAAGTGAACCTTTTTCATCCCCTGCTTGGCTACAAGCAGAAATAGGCCCAACAGATAGTTTAGAGGCTTCATCGAGAATTGCAGTGATTAAATCAGGTGTGGCTTCTGCCGTTGCCGGCATCTCAGAAAGTTCTTTTGCGAATCCCATATCGTTAAATAGAAAGTTCATATCTTTTAACGGTGGTACATATTCAGTCATTTTTTTCTCCGAGCTCAAATAATTTTACAATTAGATAACAATAAATTTAGGTACTGAAAAGTACTTTACCGGGATTCATTATTCCCTTTGGGTCAAGGGTGCCTTTGATTTGCTGCATTAACTCAATTTCAACGGGGTCTTTATAGACGTTCATTTCACGGGTCTTGACTTGCCCAATGCCATGTTCCGCCGAAAAAGAACCATTTAAATCTGCTACAACATTATGAACGGCATCATGTAATAGGGATTCGTGACTGAGAAATTCTTCTTTGTCCATATCTGTTGGCTGACTTAAATTATAATGGATGTTCCCATCCCCCACATGGCCAAAAGGGTAAGGTCGGATTTTATTACAGGTTTCCTTAACCGCAATATCAGCCCGGCGTATAAATTCAGGGACAGAACTAACAGGAACAGAAATGTCATGTTTTATAGAAGCTGCTTCTCTTACTTGTGCTTCTACGATTGCCTCTCTCATGCGCCAGAAATCTGAACGTTGCGTATCTGATTGGGCTATTGTTGCATCAACAAGAACTTCATTTTCAAAAGCTGCCTCAAGCATAGTTTCCATCACTATGCCCATTTGACCTTTGGCAGAACCGCTGAGTTCTAGCAATACAGACCATTCAGGTGCTGGGCCTTCTGCGTAGGGAAGGCGACAACCATCGATATGTTCGCATGCCATATTAAGGGCTATGTCTGGAATAAGTTCAAAGGAACTAACTGCATCCCCACTTAATTCACGTGCTAAAGAGAGCAATTTTAGGCAATCATCCAAAGATGCCAAGGCACAAAAAGCCGTAGCGCGTTCCTTTGGCAATGGAAATAAACGTAGGCTAGCTGCAGTGATGATGCCCAACGTTCCTTCTGATCCAATAAGAAGTTGTTTCAAGTCATAACCTGTGTTGTCTTTTCTTAGTGCACGTAGGCCATTCCATATGCGACCATCTGGCATGACGGCCTCTACACCTAAAACAAGATCCCTAGTGTTACCATAGCGCAAAACATTAATACCGCCTGCATTACTGGCGAGGTTTCCGCCAATAAGACACGATCCTTCAGCCCCAAGGCTTAATGGGAAAAGACGATCATCTTTCTCTGCTGTATCTTGGATGGTCTTTAAAATAACACCAGCATCTACGATCATTGAATAATTATCGGGATCTATGGATCTAACTTTGTTCATTCGTGATAGGGATATGATGATAGAGTTGCCTGTGGTGTCGGGGGTTGCCCCACCAACGCGACTTGTGTTTCCCCCTTGTGGGACAACAGATACTTCATGTTCATTACAATATGATAGAATATTTGAAACTTCTTCGGTAGAGGCAGGAAAAAGGATAAGGCTTGTTTTACCTTCAAGACGGGCCCGAGAATCAACCAGCCACGGTGATAAATCTTCCCCGTTGTTTTCTTTCCAGCTATTAGCACCAACAAGGCTTTTAAGGTGCTCAATTTTTATTTGGTCGATCATGTGGATTTCCACCTCATATGAATATGAATTCTTAAGTTCAACTTTTTGGAGCTGCTGCTCTTTTAAGGCGGTCATTGATGGCAACACCCAGTCCCGTGTTAGGGACAGGAGATACAGCGATCTTACCTGAAGATAGTTTATCTATATCATGCAACATTTTAAATAGATTGGCGGCGGCTTCTCTTGTGTCCCCTGTGGGACTAAGATTTAGGGTTGCACCTTCGACCTCACCAAAACCAAGTAAACTCTCATCTGCATTTGGTTCAGTGATGTTGAGGCGTATTTGGCTATCTGGTGCATAATGGCTGGTTAACATTCCGGGGGATTTAGGGGCTTCATCATCACTGCTTGCTATGGAGAGGGATCTGCCAAGCACATCTTCTATGGCTTCAACGGATATTCCACCGGGTCTAAGAAGGGTCGGTATATCTGTGCTGACATCAATGATGGTGCTTTCCAAACCTACAGGGCAAGGACCACCATCAAGGATAAGACTTATACGCCCATCAAGGGAGGTGGCCACATGTTTAGCCTCTGACGGGCTTAACTTACCGCTTGCATTCGCACTAGGTGCGGCTATTGGCTTATCAACAACACGTAATAGGTCTCTCGCACCTGCATGGGCTGGTATTCTAATGGCTACGGTATTTAAGCCAGCGCTCACCAGTTTTGAAAGCTTCGACTTTTCTTTGCGTTTTAAGACTAAGGTTAATGCCCCAGGCCAGAAGCGATCGGCCAATAAGGATCCTATGTCAGGAAGGATCGCATAACGTTGCACTGCTTTTAAATTCGGCAGATGTACAATAAGGGGGTTAAAGCTAGGACGGCCTTTAGCCTCGTATATTTTTGCGACGGCAGTATCATTCGTTGCATCCGCACCTAAGCCATAAACAGTTTCGGTAGGGAAGGCTACCACATCACCACGCAATAATAACTTTGCGGCTTTGGATATACCCTTATCATCAAGTTTATGAATTTCGGTCATAAGCTTTTCGCTCATCGCGTTAAATTTCCTTGTGGTTAACTCTTGTCATTATTCTTCGCACATGCACACTGGTTTTTAAATAGAAATATATTCAGACATTTAAAGTAAATCATAAATAGAAATACGGAAATTTATTATGAACTCAAGGTATTTTGAAGAATTCAGTGTAGGCGAGAAGTTTAAATCACGTTCGATGAGCCTTTCAGAAGGATCTATCATGGATTTTGCCATGACGTATGACCCACAACATATGCATGTTGATCATAAGCGTTCAGAGGAAGGCCCATTTGGTGGCATCATTGCCAGTGGCTTCCAAAATTTAGCAATTAGTTTTCGTATGTTCTTTGATCTAGGTTTGATTACAGAAACCAATATTATTGGGTTATGACAAGGTACGTTGGTTAAAGCCTGTATATCCTAATCAATCTATGTATGTGGTTTCTGAAGTTATAGAAACCCGTAAATCCGAATCAAAACCAGATCGTGGTGTCTTGCGTTGGGAAATGATCACCTATGACAGTAATGATGTTCCTTTGATGTCATTAGAAGCAACTATGATGATCCAAGCAAAGCCTGTTTAATGCGCATATAATCATCGCGGATAAATCCGAAAAG
>CBFCZA010000152.1:0-7241 GCA_965602285.1 uncultured Curvivirga sp.
GCTTGGGCCTATCAAGATCCAAAAGGTTTCCAAGATTTAATTGATCTTTTAACGGAATCTACAGGTGATTACCTTCTTGCACAGATTGAAAATGGTGTGGAAGCTGTACAAATTTTTGACAGTTGGTCAGGTGTGTTAGCAGAAAATGAATTTAGAAAATTTTGTCTAGAACCTGCAAAGAAAATTACGGCTAAAATCAAAGCTAAATATCCTGATATTCCTGTAATTGGCTTCCCACGTGGTGCTGGTTTAATGTATCCTGCCTATGTTGAAGAAACAGGCATTGATTGTGTTGGTTTAGATACGACGGTTCCTACAGGTTGGGCAAAAGATAACATGAATGGTAAAGTTTGTGTTCAGGGTAATTTAGATCCTCAAATTCTTCTTGCTGGTGGCGAAGAACTTGATAATGCAGTAAAAAATATTTTAGATGATTTATCAGGGCAACCATTTGTTTTCAATTTAGGCCACGGAATTATAAAAGAAACACCTGTTTCTCATGTGGAACGTTTGGTTGATTTAGTACGTGGGCGGGTCTAAGGATGGGTCTAATTTTTGGGTTAAGATTTTAGGTCTAGGTCATGGCGGATAAACGAAAAATTGCAGTGGTTTTATTTAATTTAGGGGGGCCTGACTCTCCTAAAGCGGTGAAGCCATTCCTTTTTAATTTATTTAATGATAAAGCTATTATCAGTGCGCCAAAACCTATTCGTTGGATAATTGCAAAGTTAATTTCATCGCGAAGGGCACCTATTGCTCAGGAAATTTATGAAGCATTAGATGGTCGTTCACCTCTTTTGATGAATACAAAAGCGCAAGCTACAGCATTGGATCAAGATTTAGCATCTAAGCTTCCTAAAAATTATGAAGTAAAAAGCTTTATTGCTATGCGCTATTGGCATCCTTTTGCCTCTGAAACCATCGAAGAGGTTAAAAATTGGGGGGCAGATGAAATATTACTGCTTCCGCTTTATCCACAATTTTCTACGACAACGTCTGAAAGTTCCATTCATGATTGGAAAAGGTCTGTTATCGCGAAAGGTTTTTTAAAGCCGACTAAGGCTGTTTGTTGTTATCATACAGCAGATGGGTTCATTCAGGCTATTACATCCCTTACAGAAGCTTCTCTAGAGGCTCTACGTGCTAATGGGATCAATTCGGACATCCGTATTTTATATACAGCACATGGATTACCGAAAAAAATTATTGAGGCTGGCGACCCCTATCAAAGACAAGTTGAAGAAACAGCAAAGTCTATTGCAGCTAAATTAGGCCCTTCTTTAAATAAATTTGAAAATAGTGATTGGGTTACTTGTTATCAAAGCCGTGTTGGACCTTTAGAATGGATTAAACCTTATACTGAAGATGAAATTGAACGGGCTGGAAAAGATAAAAAAACTTTATTAGTCGTACCAATTGCTTTTATATCTGAACATTCTGAAACTTTGGTAGAACTTGATATTGAATATAAGGAATTAGCTGAAAAATCTGGGGTAAAACATTATGCCAGGGTCCCGACTACTGGTACACATCCTGATTTTATATCATGTTTATCTGATCTTGTTTTAAAACAAGTTAATGGACATAATATTCCAGCAATTTATTCTGATAAAAAAGAACGATCTTGTTCAGACGAGTTTTCTCGTTGTATTTGTAAATAATAATAATTTAGGTATTAAAAAATGTATGAATGGATCAAAGTATTACATATTTTAGCTGTCATTTCTTGGATGGCTGGTTTTCTATATCTACCAAGATTATTTGTTTATCATTGTGATGCAGAAATTGGATCTATTCAGTCTGAAACATTTAAGGTTATGGAACGCCGGTTATTACGCGGAATTATGAACCCAGCAATGATCATTGCTTGGGGGGCCGGTCTTTATTTATTGATCGAAGGTGGTTGGATAAGTGAAGGTTGGATGCAAGTAAAATTGTTAAGTTTAATATTCTTAACTATTTTACATATGGTCGTATCTAAATGGCGCAAAAATTTTGAAATTGACGCCAATACTAAGTCACCAAAATTTTATAGAATTGCCAATGAAGTTCCCGCCGTTTTAATGGTTATCATAGTTATTATGGTGATTATTAAGCCATTTTAAGGTTTTTTCCTTAATAGCCTTGCGATTTTTATCCAGACTTGTTAGAAAAGAAAAAATAAAACATCAATTAGGTAACCTTATCTATTGAAAATTAAATACTGCAAAGGTCTTTTGCAGGTATAAATCAGAGAAAATCAACATTATCTGTCAGGAATTTTCCTTTTTAGAGATTACTTCTTATCTCTTCATCTATCCTCCCATCACCAATCGATCACCACTAGATCAATGGAAACGATTGAAATCACATGCATCTTAAAGATTTAAAATTAAAAAAACCTTCTGAACTTCTCGCTTTTGCAGAAGAATTAGAAATTGAAAATGCCAGCACTATGCGCAAACAAGAACTTATGTTTGCTTGTTTAAAACAATTGGCCACCAATGATGTGGCGATTTTTGGTGAAGGTGTATTAGAAGTCCTATCTGACGGATTTGGCTTCTTGCGTTCTCCTGAATCAAATTATTTAGCGGGTCCGGATGATATTTATATTTCGCCAAGCCAAATTAGACGTTTTGGGCTTCGCACAGGAGATACGGTTGAAGGGCAAATTCGCTCTCCCAAAGATAACGAACGTTATTTCGCCTTATTAAAAGTGAATACAGTTAATTTTGATGAACCTGATAAAGTTCGCCATCGTATTAACTTTGATAATTTAACACCTCTTTATCCTGATGAAAAATTAGGTATGGAGATTGAAGGCGGTGATGATAAAAAACCTGACCTATCAACTCGTGTTATTGACTTAATTGCCCCTATTGGTAAGGGCCAACGTGCATTGATTGTTGCGCCTCCTCGTACAGGTAAAACGGTTTTGATGCAAAATGTTGCTCATGCCATTTCACAAAATAATCCTGAAGTTTACATCATTGTACTTTTAATTGATGAACGACCTGAGGAAGTAACCGACATGCAGCGCAGTGTGAAAGGCGAAGTTGTTTCTTCTACTTTTGACGAACCTGCACAGCGCCACGTACAAGTCGCTGAAATGGTTATTGAAAAAGCTAAGCGTCTTGTAGAACATAAACGTGATGTTGTTATTTTACTTGATAGTATTACCCGCCTTGCACGTGCTTATAACACTGTTGTTCCTTCCTCTGGTAAGGTTCTTACCGGTGGTGTTGATGCAAATGCATTGCAACGTCCTAAACGTTTCTTTGGTGCTGCACGTAATATTGAAGAAGGTGGTTCATTAACGATTATTTCTACTGCACTTATTGATACGGGTAGCCGTATGGATGAAGTTATTTTTGAAGAATTTAAAGGGACTGGTAACTGTGAGGTTATTTTGGACCGTAAACTTTCTGATAAGCGTGTTTTCCCTGCTATTGATATTACTAAATCAGGCACACGTAAGGAAGAATTGCTTATGGATAAAAATACTCTATCCAAAATGTGGTTACTACGCCGTATTCTTAACCCTATGGGTGTTACAGATGGCATGGAATTCCTTATTGGAAAACTTAAAGATACAAAAAATAACAATGATTTCTTTGACAGTATGAATCAATAATTTTTGTACTTATTTAATTCTTAATAAAGCCTCTTAGATTTTTTCTTTGAGGCTTTTTTCTTGGGACTGTTCGATATAGAAACTTATTTGTTTCGCTATGATATCTAAAATCAATTTTTTGATAGAAACCTATTTTTTTAACTTCTTTTGAAGTTTAATCTTTTGCTGTTTCACGTGAAACATTTTAGATAAAAGAAAACCCTGAAGAAATGAACACCTCTTCAGGGCTGATATTAAAACTTTCCAAAAATCTACTATTATGGAATTAAAACAGTAGATCCTGTAGTTTTGCGTGCTTCTAGATCTATATGAGCTTGTTGAACATCAGAGAGAGCATATTTCTGGTTTACGTTCACTTTTAAGCCTTTATTGATAGCTTCAAAAAGGGAATTTGTAGATGTTACAAGGTCTTCACGTGATGCCACATAAGTTAAAACTGTAGGTCTTGTAATAAATAGGCTTCCTTTTGCTGATAAAAGACTAAGGTCAAATGGGGGGACTGGACCAGAAGCATTTCCGTAAGAGGCCATTACACCGCGTGGGGCTAAGCTATCCAGCGATCCTTCGAATGTAGCTGCACCAACACCGTCATACACAACAGGGACACCTTTGCCATCAGTGATATCACGAACTTTCTTAGCAACATCTTCGTGATTATAATAAATGATATGATCACAGCCATGGGCTTTAGCTAATTCAGCTTTTTCTTCAGATCCAACAGTACCAATGACTGTTGCCCCTAATTGCTTTAACCACTGACAGGCTAATAGACCTACACCACCAGCTGCGGCATGCATAAGAACTGTATCACCCTTTTTAACTTCATAAAGGCGGCGAATAAGATATTCAACAGTCATACCTTGAAGCATCATGGCTGCTGCGGTTTCTTCTTCAATTGTATCTGGAAGTTTAACTACACGATGCCATGGAATGATGCGTTCTTCTGCATAACTACCAAGGGGCCCTGCGCCATAAGCAACACGATCACCTTCTTTAAATTCCGTAACACCTTCACCAACAGCAGTTACAATACCTGCACCTTCTAATCCTAAAACATTAGGTAGTGGAATTGGATATAGGCCCGTACGATGATATGTATCGATAAAATTTAGACCAACGAAGCTATTTTTAATTTTAATTTCACCTGAAGATGGATCGCCAATTTCCACGTCTTCATAACGCATAACTTCTGGGCCACCAGTTTCATAAATCCGTACTGCTTTTACCATCTTATTCTCCTAAATGGTTAAATTGTTATCTATGGGAATATTAATGTTTTTTTATTATTTATAAAAGCATTAGTCTTAGAGTTTCACTTGTGAAGTTTTGTAATTAAACAATACAGCATATATATGAAATTAAGGGTCTGGTTCTCTGTTATAAAAAATGAGATAATAGACAATATCTTGAAGAGGAAATTTCTATGAAGGTTACATTTGATATTGATTGCACACCAGAAGAAGCACGCCGCTTTCTTGGTCTTCCCGATGTCTCAGCTGCACAAGATAGGTTGATGAAAGAATGGGAAGATAAAATGCGTGAGGTGATGGAAAAAGCTATAACTGCTGGTGATCCAACTGAATTAATGAAAATCTGGAATCCAATGGGAACAGACACTATGGATGGTATGCAAAAAGCCTTTTGGAAAAGCATGGGCATGCAAACTAAAGATTAAGACAACAGATAAAATGCAAATTTAGGAAAATATTATGAACGGCGATACAATCTTTGCATTGGCGAGTGGTAAAGGTCGGGCTGGTGTGTCTGTTATTCGGATTTCTGGTCCCAATACGATGGCAGCGGTAAAGGCCATCACTGGCAAAGAATTACCAATCCCTAGAACCGCAGCGCGTCGGTGGTTCATAGATCCACAAGATCAAAGCCAAATAGATGATGGCTTATTAATATGGTTTCCAAACCCTGGGAGTTTCACAGGTGAAGATTGTGCAGAAATTCAAGGCCATGGCGGGTTGGCTGTTATCTCTGCACTTCTAAAAACTCTTGGTAATTTATCTGGATTAAGATTAGCGGAACCTGGGGAATTTACACGTCGGGCCTTTCAAAACGGTAAAATGGACCTTACAGAAGCTGAAGGTCTTATTGACCTTATTGATGCAGAAACAGAGGCTCAAAGAAAGCAAGCTTTGGCGCAATCAAAAGGTGCTTTAGGTGCATTATATGAAGGTTGGTCAGATCGCCTAAAAAGAATTTTGGCCTACTATGAAGCTGAAATAGATTTTGCGGACGAAGACTTACCAGAAGATTTAGGACAACGTCTTGCGCCAGATATTAATGCTTTGCTGGATGAAATGGACAGACATCTAAATGATAACCGCCGCGGAGAACGTCTTCGCGATGGTGTTCAAGTTGCGATCATTGGCCCTCCTAATGCAGGGAAAAGCAGCCTATTAAATTCACTTGCCCAACGCGAAGCTGCAATTGTTTCTGATATTGCGGGTACCACCCGCGATGTGGTTGAGGTGCATTTAGATCTAGGGGGCTATCCTGTTATCTTGTCCGATACTGCAGGCATTCGTGAAAAGACAGAAGATGTTATTGAACTTGAAGGTATTAGACGTGCACAGCAAGTTGCGGAAAATTCAGATCTGACCTTATGTGTTGTTGATGGAAGTGAAATGGGTTCTCTTAAAATTGCACAGGATTTATTAAATGATAAAAACGGTATGATTATTTTTAATAAGTCAGATAAAATTTCAGGCGAAGTTAAAGCTGATAATGCGGATATAGGGTATCCCCTTTTTGCTTTATCCGTTAAATCAGGTGCAGGGTTAGATCAACTTCTACACAATATTTCTGGAAAAGTAGCTGGTTTATTTGGGGCATCGGATATGCCTTACCTTACGCGCGAACGTCATCGTCAGGCTGTTTTAGAAGCAAAAGAAGCCTTGGAAAAAGTTTCTTTAGCACCTGAAATGGTTTTAGCAGCAGAAGATATTCGCATTGGTATGCGTGCCCTTGGTCGTATTACAGGTACGGTAGGCGTTGAAGATTTATTAGATGTGATATTTAGAGATTTTTGTATTGGAAAATAAATATTCTATATTTAGTATTAAATTAAATATTAACTACTAAATATAGATGTTTCACGTGAAACATTATCTATTTCTATTCTTTAATATCTTGAAATAATATTCCAATAACCGCTACCTCTTCTCTTGAAATATAAGTCATTTTAGCGTATATCCTAGCAAAATGATATAGACCCTATAAAATTATAGGGCTAATTTAATACCCCTCAATTTATAAAGTGAGCCCTGTTATGAAACAGTGGGATGTGATTGTTGTGGGTGGAGGGCATGCTGGCTGTGAAGCTGCAGCAGCATCGGCGCGTGCCGGTGCAGATACTCTCCTACTGACACATAAAGTAGAAAAGCTTGGCGAGATGTCTTGTAACCCAGCCATAGGTGGTTTGGGTAAAGGCCATCTGGTGCGTGAAATAGATGCTATGGATGGCATCATGGGACGTTGCATTGATCAAGCAGGCATTCAATTTAGAATGCTTAATCAAAGTAAAGGCCCTGCCGTACGTGGCCCCCGTGCACAAGCAGATCGAAAACTTTATAAAAAAGCAATGCAGGCCATTTTATTTGACCAAGAGAATTTAGAT
>CBFCZA010000153.1:0-7170 GCA_965602285.1 uncultured Curvivirga sp.
GAGGTTTCTCTACAACTGGTTCCTTTAACATTACCTTCTTCTTCATGCTGATAAAGGGCTTCTAAGAAAGCAACAACAGTATGGGTGGGTGGTGTGAAGCGCCATTGTCCTGTTTTAGACATATGTTTCCACTGGTCGTGAATATCCAAAGCTAATGAATGACTATTACCTTCCGCGGCCTCAAGTGCTGATTTCTTAGCCACAATAAAACCAAACCCTGGGACACCTTCAATACATTTATTTGCAGAAGAAACCATGGCTTCGAACGGTATATCTTTCACAGACAACGGAACGGCACCAAAGGCAGACATTGAATCGACAAGCATTTTGCGACCCTTTGCAACGACAACATCGGCGACCTCTTGCAGTGGGTTCAAAATACCAGAACTTGTTTCACAATGCACTAAAACCACATGGGTAATATCTTCGTCCGCATCCAAGATAGCTTCAACCTCATAAGGCATAGGTGGCAAATAATCGCCTTTATCCAATGTCACATAATTACGGTTTAAATAATCCATTGTTTTTGCAGCGCGTTGCCCATATGCCCCATTCATCAACAACAACGCCTTACCATCGCGTGGGATGAAACTTGCTAACATTGCCTCAACAGAAAAAGATCCACTGCCTTGCATCAATGCACAATCATAGTTTTTTCCACCATCACACATATCAACAAGGCGGGTTCGGATTTCTCGTGTAATAGCCTTAAAATCTTCATCCCAAGACCCCCAATCACGCAGCATCGCTTCTTTGGTGCGCATAGATGTCGTCAATGGACCCGGTGTTAACAAGAACGGTTCTGTCCCTGCTGGTTTAAGGTCAGCAAAGGGGCCTTTTTCCCTTGGCGTGATTTTTAAGCTATTTGTCATTTTATCGATGCTCCAAAGCATTTTTAAGAAACAATTTTTCAGTTGGGCACATTATTCACACATATATAACATTAGTTCAAATCGTTATATTGTATCTTTAACATAAGTTTGACTTATATAATTTCCTTATATATATGTGAATCTTCCTAAGGCTGAATTAAGTAAGGTTCAATGATGTATTATTCTCAATTTCGGGCGTTCCATGCGGTTGCCCTTTATGGTGGTTTTTCCAAGGCCGCCAACGAGTTAGGCCTGACACAACCAGCTATTTCGGATCAAGTTCGTAAATTGGAAGAACGATTTGGCATATTGCTTTTTAATCGACAAAAAAGAAAAGTTGAACCAACAGAACTTGGCCTTCAACTTTTTGAAATTACTAAAAGGCAACTTGAACATGAAAAGCAGGCAATAGAGCTGCTTTCAGAAAGTCAAAAGCTACGAATTGGGCATTTGAAAGTTACTGCAGATTCCCCCTTACATATCATCCAAGTCATTGGAAATTTCCGCCGAGAATACTCAGGTGTATCCGTATCCCTAAAAGTTGCGAATTCCGAAAATGCACTCCGCCAACTATATGACTTTTCTGCTGATGTATGTGTTTTGGCAGAGCCACCTGAAGATGAAAGATTAAATATCATCGCCTTACGTAAAGATCCTATCGTCGCATTTGTATCTAACGAACATCCTCTTGCTAAATACAACAGCATAAAAATGGAACGCTTACGTGAAGAACCTTTAGTATTACGTGAAGAGGGATCCCGCACAGTACAGGTGATCTTACAAGAATTCAAAAATCATAACATTGATCCAAAGATCGTCATGGATGTTGAGGGTTTGGATGCGCTTAAAGATTCCGTAGCCGCAGGCATCGGCATTGGCTTCGTTTCCCAACCGGAATTTGGTCATGACACAAGACTGCATCCCATAACCATTGAAGATTGCAAACCAACATTGACAGAGTCTGTTGTGTGCTTAAAAGAGCGGTCTCATCTTGGGGCGATAAAAGCCATGATGAAATGCACCAAGGAACATGTAAACTTATCCAAAATTTAAACAAAAAAAGAGGCAGAGTCTTTCGACACTGCCTCTAAGTTGCGGTCAACAACCGGAGTAGGGTTATTTATTATCAATCTGAAGCTGTTGTAGATATGCGATCATATTCATACGATCAGCTTCTTTCTTGATTCCTGAGAAACTCATTTTTGTACCTTTAAGGAACTTTCTAGGTTTTGTAAGGAATGCATCTAATGTTTCTACATCCCAAGTCAAACCAGCATTTTTCATTGCTTTAGAATATTTCTTAAAGCCATCAACATTTGCGGCAGTCGCTCCAAATATTGTTGCTAAAGATGGGCCGCTTCTATGCTTTCCAACTTCTGTTGTGTGACAAGCTTTACATTTTTTGAAAACCTTCTCACCCTTTTTAGGATCGCCAACAAGAACTACTTTCGCAGGTTCAGCAATCGGTGCAGCTGCAGCTTCTTCCTCTGCTGCTGGTTTTTCCTCATCAGGTGTCACATCTACAAAACGCGCACGTTTCGTAATTTCAACGCTCGCCTTACAATCTTTCATGCAAGGAGTGCTTGATGCTTTTGCGATAGGTGATTCTAAACGATCATCAGCAATGAAACCGCCTTCATTTGGCATAACAACATCTGTGAATGTTGCTTTGCTTAATGAACCATCTTCATCCATCATATCGTTTAGATATAATAAATAAGCAATGATTGAATAAGTTTCATCTGCAGTCAAAGACTGTGCATTACCAAATGGCATTGCGCGATTCACATAATCAAAAACAGTAGAAAGGTAAGGCCAGTAAGAACCAATTGTCTTTACTGGATCTTCGCTATCAATTGTATCTTGTCCACCGGCAAGAACTGGCCACGCGCCAGCACCTTCACCGAACTCACCATGACATGACGCACATTTTTCCATAAAGATTTCTTCACCTGCTAAGACAGTACCAGAACCTTCTGGTAAACCTTGGCCATCGGGACGCACATCAATGTTCCATGCAGCAACTTCTTCTTGAGTCGCAACACGACCCAAACCATATTTTCCTGCTTCTGCAACGGTCGCGTTTAACGCTAAACCAACAACAAGAACAGGCAATGCTTTCACACAAAATGCCTTAGCTAATTTCAACATTTTCTGTCACCCCTTCTTCATTAATGGCCCAGGTTTGGATGCCGTTATTGTGATAAATTGAACTTAAACCACGTACAGCACGTAATTCATCTTTAGTTGGCTGAACATAACCTGTCTCATCAATGACACGGGATTGAACCAATAATGGTTCGCCATTCCATTCGAATTCCACATAGAAACGTGTCAGACATTTATCCATAATTGGGCCTTGAAGATCTGCTTCTTGCCAGTTTTTACCACCGTCAAAAGTCACATCAACACGTTGTACTTTACCGCGACCAGACCATGCTAGACCGCTTAGAACCTGATGACCTTTCGCCGTTAATGGTGCTTGTGGGCTTGGGTTTGTAACAATAGATTTTGCATCCATTTCCCAAGTGAAACGACGGGCTTTACCATCTTCAAGTAGATCTGTGTATTTGGAAGATTCTTCACGTGCATGCCAAGCTTGATCACCAACCTCGATACGACGTAACCATTTAACCCACATATTGCCTTCCCAACCAGGAACGACAAGACGCATTGGATAACCTTGTTCTGGACGAAGGGCTTCACCGTTCATCGCGAAAGCAATCATGCAATCATCCATCGCTTTTTCAAGTGGGATAGAACGGTTCATAGCAGCAGAATCTGCGCCTTCAGCCATTAACCAGCTAGCGTCAGCTTTCAAACCAGCTTCGTTCAAGATGTCTTTCAATAAAACACCTGTATATTGTACGCAATGGATCATACCATGGGAGAACTGACAGCCATTCAACTGCGCGCCACGCCATTCCATACCACTGTTTGCTGCACACTCAAGGAAGTAAAAACGGTTCACACGTGGGAAGCGTTTAAGGTCTTCCATTGTGAAGACCATTTCTTGGTCAACCATACCATTGATCATGAAACGATGTTTTGCAGGATCAATCTCTGCGACACCTGCATGATGGCGTTCAAAACATAATCCGTTAGGGGTAATGATACCCTCTAATTCATGCAAAGGTGTGAAGCTTACTGAAGATTCTTTACTAGGCGTAAGCCATTCAACATTCCGTCGAATAACATCTTTTTCGTATGGAGAAGGTAAACCATAAGGATTAGCAATAACTTCGCCACCCAAAACTTGGTTCCATTCTTGAACTTCTGTGATCGCAGGGTCAGAAGCCGCAGCAAGCGCACCATTGCTTGCCACAGTTGCTAAACCAGTGCCAGCCAAAGCCACACCACTTGAAGCCATGAGGCTTTTCTTCAAAAAGCCCCTTCTTGTTGTTCCTTCGTGAGAAAGGACATTTTCCTCACGCGTTGCTAGATTTTTATTCATAACAAGTCCTTACAGGATTCATATACCAATTAACTATTGTTAGCCCTTAAATGCCAACAACCTTCACACGTTCAGTTTGATCAACAGAAACAGTTTTCTCTTTCTGTACATAATCAGAAACAAGATCAAAGACAGGAGGCCCTTCAGTTCCCTCGTTTACACTCGCCCAACCGGCAACTGCATATTCACGAGAAGCATCAAGTTTTTCACCTGTTTTCAACATTGTAATATCAGAAATTCTGTTACCCATCGCTGCATTTGGATTGATTTGATAACCGATACCACCAACACGAACCATATCACCGCCTTGTTGGAAATACGGATCATGGTTGAACAAGTTATCAGCCACATCTTCCAAAACAACTTTCAGGTTTTCACCTGTCATCATGTTGCGATACACATTTGGATATGTAATCGCAGTCATATTATAAACATCATCAACAGTGATATCTTGACCCGGTAACAAGGTTGCGCCCCAACGGAAACCAGGAGACAATGCAATCTCTGCATCACGTTCTTGAATCAATGCCTGACAAATCAAATCATCAAATGTCCCATTAAAATTACCACGACGGTAAAGAAGGTCATCAGTTTGCCCTAACACACGGGTAAGTTCACTTTGATGTGGACCACGGATCTGTTGGATAAGCTCTGCCATTTCAGGATGTGGTGTAATAACATCAGACATCACTGGGATAAGTTTATATTTGTAATCCTTAATGCCGCCATTTGGATCTACATCAAGATCAAGACGAGACAAGAATTTACCATGGCTACCAGAAGCAACGATCAATGCGCCGCCAACTTTAACCACATCAGGCAATGCATCATGTGTATGACCAGACAAGATCACATCAATGCCTTCAACACGTGAAGCCAATTTACGATCAACATCAAAACCATTATGGGAAAGCAATACAACCAAAGCAGCGCCATTCGCACGCGCTTCTTCTACACTTTTACGAACAGCATCTTCACGGATACCAAAGCTCCAATCAGGAACCATGTAACGCGGGTTAGCAATTGGTGTATAAGGGAATGCTTGGCCAATCACAGCAACTTTAACGCCACCTCGATCAAAGTAAGCCGTAGATTCGAATACTTCTTCTTCCCATTCGGTGTCACGAACGTTACCAGCCAAGAAAGGGAAGTTTAGTTTTTCAACAAGTTCAGATACACGATCTTGACCATAAGTAAATTCCCAATGGGCGGTCATCGCGTCAACACCAAGCAAGTTCATGGTATCAACCATATCCTGCCCGCCAGTTTCAAGGGATGTATAACTACCTTGCCATGTATCGCCACCATCAAGAAGCAATGTATTATCTGGACGAGAAGCCTTAATGGATTCTGTCAAAGTCATCATGCGATCCAAACCACCAACACGACCGTATGTACGTGCAAGGGATGTGAAGTCTGCATTACTGATGGCATAGGCTTCGACACTACCTGGTGCCACACCATATTTATTTAAAAGTGCCTTACCAGTGATATGCGGCGGTAGGCTTGCGACTTCACCAACACCGATGTTGATGCTTGGCTCACGGAAATAAACTGGCATGAGCTGCGCATGTAAATCCGTCAAATGCAAAAGCGTTACGTTTCCTGTTTCCTCAAAAGAAAGGAGGTCATCTTGTGTAACAGATTGTGTTGCCGATGCGCGTGAAATACCACCACATCCAGCAAGTCCACCAGCCATACCCACAGTACCAGCCAATGCGGCAGCTACTTGAAGAAATTCACGTCTTGTTTGCATTCTTTAAACCTCAAAATTATCTAACAATATGTTAGAATTTGCGTAAATAGTTCCATTCCCTAACCATCTGGAATGATGGCGGAGCAATTCATTCATAAAATTTAGTAAAGTGGACCAGCCAGACTAATAGCAAAACCTAAAGAAAGGCTGGTCCATAATATTTTTTAGTTACGTACTGCAGGTGTTTCCACGCTGAGGCCTTGTCCACGATAAGCAATGAACAATTCCAAGTTCACAAACTCATCAGAACCAACTTTATAAGGTGTAGCACGAACATTTTTCATGCAACCTTTGAAACGACGATGTGTCGATCCAATTTTTTGCCACTTAAGACGATATAATGGGAAACCATTTGTTTGACCTTGACTTAAATGATCAGAACGAATGTTGATGCCATAATTATCTTCGTGACAGTTAGAACACGCCATATCCAATTGACCTACACGTGTGTAATAAAGCTCTTTTCCTTTTTCAAAGAAAGGCGCCATTTCACCGTCAATTTGAACTTTTACAGGCTCGCCATTTGACTGGTGGCGAACATAAGAAGTCATAGATAACAAGTTATCAGATTCCCATTTCCACGCATCAGCCTTCATTTCCTCTGTGCGACATTTATTAATTTGTTGCTCCAGATTAATTGGCTTCTTGCTGTCTTTGTCCCATTTAGGGAATTGAGCGCCAGCAATTTTCATGCTGTCAGACGCATCCCCGTGACAAGATTCACAAGATTTATTGGCAGCTCCATCAGTAGTGGACCAAAGGTCAGCGCCTTTTTCCACCCATAGGAAACCAGGGTTTTCAAATTCATCATCTTGCAAAGCTTGAGTTTGTTCAGAACGGAACTCATAGCCTGAAATGATTTCACTTAACGGATGGCCTTCAGGCGCATCCAAACGTTTAACACCATCAGCAAGTGTCGGTAGTGAAGTGATGCCAGCGCCAAGTGCCATAACAGCCGCCGCCGCACCCTTGGTAACATCCGCCACAGTGGCCGCAACCGCCGCAGGCGTAACTGCCGACAGAGTGCCCACCGACAACTTCTTCAACGACCTGGTTCTCCCAATGGCCATAGTCCTTGGTGACCAGCC
>CBFCZA010000154.1:0-7109 GCA_965602285.1 uncultured Curvivirga sp.
GACATTGAAACAATATATTGAAACTTTACCAAACGGTAAAAGCTACAAAATTTTAGAACGTAGTGATAATGAAGTTCTGGATAACACCAGCGTATATGTAATTCCTGCTGGTCATGTGTTTGGTATGGGGGACAATCGCGATAATTCAAATGATAGTCGTGTGTTGAATTCTGTTGGGTATGTGCCAATTGATAATATGATAGGACGTGCTACAAACTTCTTCTACTCTGCTGATAGTCGCGTTTCATTTTGGAACCCTTTGAGTTGGATTACAGGCACACGCTTTAGCAGAATTTTTGGAAGCATTGATTGATATGACCGTTAATTACGCACCTCTTTTTTCAACCATTGGCGTCACATTGAAAGATGTTGATACGCTGACCAGTGCCTTAAGTCATAAAAGCGCCAGCCATGGCCGTGATATAGGGTATGAACGGTTGGAGTTTTTGGGAGATCGTATTCTGGGGCTATGTGTTGCTGATATGCTTATGAAGGCTTTCCCTAAAGAGCCTGAAGGTGATTTATCGCGCCGCTTGAACGCCTTAGTGCGTCAGGAAACTTTAGCGGAAATCGGCGAAGAAATGGATCTGAAAAAATATATGATTCTTGGTAAAGCTGAAGAAGAAAGTGGTGCCAAAGGTAACCCTGCGATTGTTTCAGATATTGTCGAAGCCTTGATCGCGACGATTTATTTGGAAAAAGGGTTGGAAGAGGCACGGCGCTTCATTCATCGTTATTTAGAGAAACGCTTGGCGAATACAGCTGAGCCACCGAAAGATGCAAAATCTACTCTACAAGAATGGGCTATGGCGCGTAAGATGCCATTACCTGCTTATGTAGTGACTAATCGTACTGGGCCTGATCATGCGCCCATTTTTACAATTGAAGTGAGCCTTCCTGGTTCTGATCCTGTTTCTGCAACTGGCGAAACAAAAAGAATGACAGAACAGAAGGCCGCCGAAGCATTTTTGGATGTAATTCAACAGAAATCTGTGTGAATATATGATTATCCATATGAAATTAAGGAATAAATATTATGGCAATGCCGGAAAATAGTCGTGCTGGGTTTGTAGCTCTTATCGGTGCACCGAATGCTGGTAAGTCTACATTGTTGAACAGATTTGTGGGTAGCAAAGTTTCTATCGTTTCCCACAAGGTTCAAACAACACGCACAAAAGTTTTAGGTGTGGTGATTGAAGATGAAACACAAATTGTATTTGTGGACACACCGGGTATTTTTGCCCCAAAACGTCGACTTGACCGTGCAATGGTACGTGCCGCATGGGATGGCGCGAAAGATGCTGATAAAGTTGTGTTGCTTGTTGATGCGCTTGTGGGTGTGAAGGATGAAGTTAAGTCTATCATCAAAGGCCTACAAGAAAGTAATCGTAAAGTTATCTTGGCACTGAATAAGATCGACAAGATTAAACGTGATGCCTTGTTGAAGTTATCGACAGAATTAAATAACACAGGTGTGTTTTCTGAAACTTTCATGATTTCTGCTTTGAATGGGGATGGTGCAAAGGATCTGTTGGATTATTTATGTACTGCTATGCCAGAAGGGCCTTGGCTTTTCCCAGAAGACCAAATCACAGATATGCCATTACGTATGATGGCAGCCGAAGTGACGCGTGAAAAATTGTTCATCAACGTTCATGAAGAGCTTCCATATGAATTGGCCGTCGAAACAGAAACATGGGAAGAGTTCAAAGATGGTAGCGTTAAGATAGAGCAATCCATCTATGTTCGAAGAGAAAGTCAACGTAGTATTATTCTAGGTAAAGATGGTCAACGTATTAAGAAGCTTGGTGCAGATTCTCGTCATGATCTTAGTGAGATGTTTGGGCGTAAAGTTCACTTGTTCCTTTATGTTAAAGTGCGTGAACGTTGGGCCGAAAACTCTAATTTCTATATGCAATGGGGCCTAGACTTTAACGCCTAGCCGATTTTAGAGAGAAATAATATGCCTATTACAATTGATCGTTTGGACCATCTTGTTTTGACCGTTGGTGATATTGACGCGGCATGTGATTTTTATGAGCGTGTCTTAGGAATGCGACGTGAAATTTTCGGTGAAGGGCGTGTGGCATTACACTTTAATCGTCAGAAAATTAACCTTCACCCAAAAGATAAAGATGTTGCGTCTTTGGTGGCTGCAAAGCCAAATACAGGGACGGCTGATATGTGTTTTATCACGTCGCAACCGATGGATACGGTTATTGCGCATTTAAAATCTTGTATGGTTCCTGTATTGGAAGGGCCTGTTGATCGCACGGGTGCAAAGGGCCCCATCACATCTGTCTATTTTAGGGATCTTGATGGGAACCTTATCGAAGTTTCAAATTACGTAAGTACCGAGGGTTAGAGCTATTTTAGCTTTTTCGTATCTGTCATGACCAAAGATGGCTTTAGGGCTTTTTCTTCAGATCCTGCGGGAACTGCCCGATAAAAACAATTTTCATAACCCACATGACAACAACCGCCATCGCCACCGGGTTGAACGGTTAGTAAAATTGCATCTTGATCACAATCAGTGCGTATCTCTACTACTTTTTGAATTTGCCCACTGGTTGCCCCTTTATGCCATATCTCTTTACGTGATCGGCTCCAATAAACAGCTTCCCCTAATTCAATGGTTTTTTTCAATGCATCTGCATTCATGTAAGCTAACATCAAGACATCTTTTGTTTCTGCATGCGTGGTTATAACAGGCATTAATCCATTTTCATCAAATCGAGGCGCAAAAATGCTGCCTTCTTCAAGTTCTGATTTGTTTAAATCTGCTTGGGTACTAAAAGCCATGGATTTTGTTCCTTAGGGGTCGGTTGTTATGGCACAGTATTGTTTGTTTTCTTTAGTGAACTTTTAAAGTAATTAACTTTTAAATGTAACTGCCCGTCAATGTAAAGCTTTCCCCGCCTAAACGTTCTTTAAAGCGTGCTAAGTTTGGGTTTTTGTCGACATCAATTCCACCCATATCTAGGCTTTGATATCCGTTTTCTTTTAACCAAAGGATCGCTTGCCATAAAAGGAAGTTGGTTGCCTGATTGGATTTCCCCAGATCATTTGCATAACTGACTTGATAGGTTGCAGATTTTCCATGTGTTTGAAATAAAAGGGCTGCACATGTTTTACCGTTTAACTTAGCCGACATGCACAGACGTTTATTAACAGGTAGGGCTTGATAAATTTGTAAAGGGATTGATGTGAACCCTTTGTTGGATTGATGATCTTGGCTATGTGATATGAGCCTATTTAAGTCATCTTCATCATTGATGGCGACATCAAATCCTATCGCTTCTGATTTAGAAAGTTGGTTTCGCCATTTTCCATGTAGGGCTTTTCTGAGCGCCTCTGGTTTTTTTCTTAGGTCTAGCCAAATAGAACTGTAACCCGTCATGATGCGGCTAAATCCCATCTTGCTTAAACCTTCTGTGACAGCGGGGCTATCTGGTAGTTCAGGCATAAGAGTGCATATTTGGCCTTTGAGGATTTTACTTTTGCTCTTTATCAGTTTGAAGCAGATTTCCAATTCATCTGGCATAGGGGGTGATAGGAATAAGGGGCCACGAATTAATTTTCTTTGCTTAAAGAAGCCAAAATACGTCAATGTAAAAATCTGGGCGAGGCCAATAACCTTATCTTTTCGTTTGATAATAAGGCGTTCAATTGCTGTATTTTTTTCTTTGGCAAGTAGGTCTGCAAAATCCCAATCTTGAAAGCTATTGCTTCTAGGGATTTTAGCCATATATTCTTCCCAATCAGATTGAGAAAAACCTTCCCATTCAATGTGAATCCCATTCATGATAAGATCTCATTTACAGATGGTTCATTATTTTGAGAAACAAAGAAAGCTTGTTCTATGGCGAAAAAGAAAGTTAGCAAAGCCAGCCGGGCAGCCTCTCGCGCTTTAAAGGGAGAGCAGGCAGCAGTAGGCAAAGGATTGAATGAAGATTCTTTAGCTTCTTTTCGAACAGCAAAGACTATCCGTTTTTTGGATAAACCCATTGGTCCAGGATTGAAGCTTACATGGAAGGCTATCCTATTGTTTTTGTTATTCTGCCTCATGTTAGATGTTGGCCTTTATCTGATTTTTCAATTAGGTTTTGATACTTGTTATGCAGCATTATGTATGATCGAAGACGGTTTCTTTTGATCTAGTATTATAAAGTATGTGCAACTTCAATCTTGTGGATGTTCAGTTTTGGAATTTCAATGGCAGGGCATCGGTTCATCACAACTTCAATACCTGCATCTTCAGCACGTTGAGCCGCCTCAAAATTTATGACATCTAATTGTGTCCAAACAATCTTTGCTTTTGTGGCGATAGCCTCATCAAAAACTCCACCTGCATCAATGCTATTTCGAAAAACATCTATCATGTCAATGTTGTAAGGGATTTCACCAAGGGTCGAATATACTTTTTGGCCTAATAATTCTTTGCCGGCAAGCCTCGGGGCGACGGGATACACATTATATCCATGGTTCAGTAGAAATTTCATAACGCGATAGCTTGCGCGGTGTTCTTTGTCACTGGCACCAACCAAGGCGATGTTACGTGTTTTGTTTAAAATGTTACTTATATAATCTTCGGAATAGAAGTCATCTTTGTGGTTAAATGGCATGGTCATTCACCAACCCAAACAGGGGGACGTTTATCAATGAACGCTTGGATGCCTTCATCCGCATCTTTAAAGCCCATATTATCAACCATTACTTGGGAACAATAGTCATACGCATCTGAAAGCGTAAGTTCATTTTGCTTATAAAATGCTTCTTTACCTGTTTTTAAAACCAAGGGTGATTTCGAAGCAACTTTTTGGGCAAGCGCATTTATCTCTGTTTCTAATGTATCAGACGGAACCGCATAATTGATTAATCCCATTTCTACTGCTTTTGCTGCTGGCATCATATCCCCTGTTAAAAGCATTTCCATGGCATGTTTTTTGGATACAGCGCGACTTAACGCGACCATGGGAGTAGAGCAAAATAGGCCTATATTAACACCGGGTGTAGCAAATTTTGTACTGTTATCTGCAATCGCCAGATCGCATGTGGCGACCATTTGGCAGCCTGCTGCTGTGGCAATGCCATGCACTTTTGCGATGACAGGTTGGCGAAGGTTGGTTACCGCTTGCATCAAGGTAGAGCAAGTTGTGAATGTCTTTTCCCTAAAAGCAACGGTAGGGTTTGCCTTCATTTCTTTTAAATCATGGCCGGCACAAAAACCTTTGCCACTTCCTTCAATAACCACAACTGCAATGGATGGGTCTCTATCTAATTGTGCAAGTTCCTTTAGAAGGGCTTCCATCATTTGAATGCTTAAGGCGTTATAAGCTTGGGGTCGATTTAATTTCAATCGGGCTATGCCATTTTTATCTTCACGTATAAGGATGTTTTCAATTGTATTTTCAGATTTTGGCATTAGCTTATCACCTATAATTAATTGTTTAAAAATCATAATCTAACGGCTTTGGGATTAAAAGAGGGAAGTTAAATGAGCGTTAAAAAAGAAGCATCTGCTATAACCATCGAAAGATTCGAAGAAATTCGACATAGTGATGCACCGTTCACTGAATATTATGGCTTTAAGATAGAAGAACTTACGATGGGAGAGTGTGTTGTAAGGCTTCCTTATGATCTAAAACATGTGCGCCCCGGTGGTACTATTTGTGGCCCTGCTATGTTTGCATTGGCTGATTATTCCATGTGGCTGGCTGTGTTAAGTGCTGCCGGTGATGTTCCATTGGCCGTAACAACAAGCATGAACATCAATTTCCTTAATAAACCTGCCGAAGCAGACCTGTTATGTGAGACCAAACTTCTAAAGCAAGGAAAGCGATTGATGGTGGGTGATATGACCATTCGCGCAGAAGGAGATACGCAACCTTGTGCACATGTTACTGGAACTTATTCGGTACCTCCTCAAAAATAATGCGGTATTATAGTAGTTGTTTGGCTTTTTATTCTAAAAACAGTGTAAGATAAGGTGTTATAACTACGGTATTATAGTACCAATTTAATAAACCATTGTTTTTATTAAATAATTTTTAATCTAATTGAGTTGACTTAAGGTGTAGCCTTCTTTAAAAACCTCCACAGACGCGGTGCATTGAGTGTATCGCTGTTTTTATTTTTTTAACACAAGCTAACAGGATGTGTCATGAAGACTTATTCTATGAAAGCCAGCGAAATTGCAGAGAGCAAGACTTGGGTCTTGATTGATGCTGAAGGTTTAGTACTTGGACGTATGGCGTCTGAAGTTGCTAAGATCCTTCGCGGCAAACATAAAGCGACTTATACACCAAACATGGATTGCGGTGATAACGTTGTAATTATTAATGCAGAGAAAATTGCGCTGACAGGTCGTAAACTGACAGACAAAAAATTCTATTGGCATACTGGTCACCCAGGTGGAATTAAATCCCGTACAATGGGACAAATTCTTGAAGGTGAACATCCAGAACGCGCAGTATTAAAAGCTGTAGAACGTATGATTCCGCGCGGTCCACTTGGACGTCAACAAATGAGCAATTTAAAAGTATACGCAGGCACAGAGCATCCACATGAAGCTCAAAAGCCAGCTGTATTAGATCTTGCTGCTCGCAACTCTAAAAATACACGGGGTTAATCATGGCTGAAGAAACATTGAACGACCTATCACAACTAGGTGACGCTGTAGCTGAAACAGCTGCTGCTCCTGCTGCTCCGGTAGAGCCAAAAATCGATGCCTTAGGTCGCTCTTATGCGACTGGTCGTCGTAAAGGCGCTGTTGCACGTGTATGGATCAAACCAGGTACTGGTAAAATTGTTGTAAACGGTAAAGAACTTGAAGGCTACTTCGTACGTCCAGTTCTTCAAATGATCGTTAAGCAACCTTTCGGCCAAGCTGCCCGTGAAGGTCAATTTGACGTAATGGCGACTGTTACTGGTGGTGGTTTGTCTGGACAAGCTGGCGCACTTCGCCACGGTTTGTCTCGTGCATTAATCACTTATGAACCAGCACTCCGCGGAATTATGAAGTCTGGTGGCTTCTTAACTCGTGATGCACGTGTTGTTGAACGTAAGAAATACGGTAAGGCGAAAGCCCGTCGTAGCTTCCAGTTCTC
>CBFCZA010000155.1:0-7072 GCA_965602285.1 uncultured Curvivirga sp.
AAAGTCGTAATATTCAGATAGCCCACCAAATTGGGTTGCTATCAGCTGGTCCTGTTATTGACATGTTATTGATGGAAGGCCGGGTAAAAGAGGGCGGGGCACGTAATTTAGGCCGGGTTGCTTTGGCTAATTATTTCGCAGCAGCTCTATTAATGCCCTATGACGAGTTTTTAGGGGCTGCAAGGCAGTATCGTTATGATATTGAATTGTTGCAACATCGATATACAGTAAGTTTTGAACAAGTCGCCCAACGATTAACAACCTTAAATAAACTTGATAACAAGGGCGTGCCCTTGCATTTTTTGCGGGTGGATATTGCAGGTAATATTTCAAAAAGGTTCACTTTATCCGGATTGCCCATTCCCAGGCATGGTGGTGCATGTTCACGGTGGAATGTGTATTCTGCCTTTATGAATACGGGGCAAATACAGGCGCAAGTAAGCTACCTTCCTGATAATGCAGGCTTCTTTTGTATTGCAAGAAGTATAAGAAAAGGGGGGATTGGCTATGGGGTGCAACAAAGTGTGTTTTCCATAGGATTAGGGTGCAGCTTACTGCATGCCCCAGAACTTGTTTATGCTGATGGGCTGGATTTAGAGAATGTTGAATCTGGCGGGCAAATAGGTGTGCAATGTAAGATTTGTGATCGTATGGATTGTGGACAAAGGGCCTTTCCACCCATACATCAACGTTTCAGGGTTGATGAAAATGTGCGTGGGTTATCCCCATATGCATATGCTGGCTGGCCTCATATTCATACAGATCCTGGTGGAACACGCTAAAATGTCATTTGAATGTAGAAAAAAAGTGAAAAAAGATTCAGTAGGATATAACATCATAAATATAGTTTAGGATGGCTGAATAGGGAAGGTTTGGAAAATGCAGAAATTTTTAAATAGTATTTTATCTCAAGTTCAATTGAAATGTAGAGTTATTCTCATTATTGCAGGGGCTTTTTGGGTTGGTGGTTTCGGAAGTACGGCCTCTGCCGATGCATTACCTTCTCCCTCTGAGGAAGTTTTACTGACAATTGTTGGAGATGGTCCGTATAACAACGATCCTACTGGTGTTGCTTTTGATATGCCAATGTTATTGAAGGTCGGTAGTCAGGTCATTACAACAAAAACACCATGGAGCGATGCAAGTTATAGATTTAAAGGTGTGCCCTTCAAAAGTATTATGAAAGCGGCAGGTATGATTGAGGGGCGTTCTTATCGTTTGAAAGCCTTAAATGATTATGAAGTTCTAATTTCATGGGAAGATATAGATGCTTTTAACCCTCTCATTGCTTACTCACAAAATAATGTTCCCCTATCACGTAGAGATCGCGGGCCTTTATGGTTGATCTTCCCGCGTGATGATATCGAAGAATTAAAAAATGGCCGATTTGATAATTATTGGATATGGCAATTGATAGAGATTCGTTCTGAATGACCAAAAGGCAGCAAAAATATATACCTTTTGTTTTGCTTTTTTTGGCAACGATCACTTGATAAGTGTTGCTGTCGATACGGTGAAGTGTTCGAAGGCATTAACGGTTTTATCTAACGTAAACCCTGCACGTTTGCTTTGGTTAGGTGCTAATTTAGAGCGCTCCCATCGCAACTTAATGAACTCAGTTTTAGAATTCTCTAGAGATTCTTCTGAAGCGAACTATCGTGAATTGAGTAAATCATTAGATATTTTCTGGAGTTCTAAGAATATTTTTAATGGCATGGCACGAAAGCCGTTTCTGAATTATTATGATACCCATAAAACAATGTTTGACAATATTGATATTGAATTGTCCCGTTATGATGCATTGTTGCCGCAAATTAAGGCAGGTAAAAATCAAGCCCTTGATGAAATGTATCAATCATTGAAAAATATGGTGCCGCATATTTCAGCAAGTCAGCGGTTTATTTTGCAGTCGGAAGTTGTCGATGCAAAAACGGTTCGTGATCAGGAATATGTACGATTCTATTATATTATTTTGCAGGTTCTTTTTTTATTGATACTTGTCATTGTGGCTCTCTTTTTATCAACAAAGCGTTTTAAGGCTGAAAACAGAAAGTCCATTAAAGCCCAAGAAACCATCGATTTGTTTAAAAGTATATCTGATGCGTCAATGGTTGGTATATGCGTGAACGATTCAAATGGGGACATACTATATCAGACGGCTAGTTTTGAAGATTTTAAAGGGGAACCATTACAGGTTTTACCATTTGAGGGGGACACTTTTTCCCTTTATTCCTATGCGGGAGACAAGCATGCATTTGGTAAAGATTTAAGCCTAAATGATGATATGAATATTGCTATTCGTGTTAATATTACGCAACAGCAAATATTATTCGCAAAAACGGTTAAGGCGCTTCAGAACCATGAAAGTGCAGCAGAGGCGAAAGCCGATTTCTTGGCGAAGATGAGTCATGAAATGCGAACACCACTCAATGGGGTGCTCGGCCTATTAACCTTGTTATTGGAAGGCAAGTTGGAACCTGAGCAACGTGGCTATGCTTTAACAGCGAAAGAATCCGGAGAGGTCTTGTTGTCCTTAATTGAAGATATTTTGGATTATTCTAAGATTGAAGCAGGAAAGCTTGCTTTTGAAAATACAGAATTTTCAATTGCGGAATTGGTTGCTGGCGTGTGTGACATGCTTGCCCCTAAGGCCTATGAAAAGGACATTGAGATCACGTGGTATGTTGATCAATCCGTTCCATCCATATTATGTGGTGACCCCGGTCGATTGCGCCAAATTCTGTTAAATCTTGCAGGGAATGCGGTAAAATTCACTGAGCGTGGTGGGGTCACAATTGAAATGGCCCTTGGTGCTGATCAAGATGGGAAAATCATTCTTTCAGGCCAAGTAAGTGACACAGGAATTGGCATTCCTTTTGAAGCACAAGATTCTATGTTCGGGGAGTTTAATCAGCTAGATGCTTCCTTCTCTCGTCGATTTGGGGGAAGTGGACTTGGTTTGGCCATTACGCGTCGCTTGATTGAAGCAATGGGCGGAAGTATCCGTGTATTTAGTGAAATTGATAAAGGGAGCATCTTTAGTTTTTCTGTTAACCTTAATAAGGGTGAGGAGGTCGCGCCGCTTTTAGAGGCTGATACTGTTGAAAGGAATATTTTATATTGGGGTGAAGAGGGGCTTAATACCCAATTAACACTCCATAATTTACGAAATATGGGCCATAAAGTAACCTTCACCCAGACAGAAAATGAATTGTTAACCAATGCACTTAATCAAAATTTCGATGTGATATATTTAGATACTAAACCATTAGAAGAAACAGGTTATGCCCTCGCTAAGAAATTGGTTGATGAAAAATGCGAAATCCCGATATGCTTGTTGCAAGCTACTCGGGATCGGGTGAAAGAAAAAATCCTTATCACAAATGGCTCCATACGTTCTGTTCTACAAAAACCAATTCATACGAAAGTCTTTATAGATAACTTAAAATATCTAAACGAAGAGCTTCCCGTCGAAGAAGAAGAGGATAATGTAGATTCTCTAATTCCATTAGGACAAGGTCATCGTTTATTACTTGTGGAAGATAGCCAAACAAACAGACTTGTTGCATCGGTTATTCTTAGAAAAGCAGGATTTCATGTTGATTGGGTAGTTAATGGTGCAGAGGCTGTAGATGCTGTGCAAAAGCAACCTTATGATGTTGTTTTAATGGATATTTCGATGCCGATCATGGATGGCGAAGAGGCAACAAAACTTATACGCTCTCTTCCGGGGGCCGAGCGTGATATCCCAATTATAGCACTAACAGCACATGCGATGCCTGGGGATAGAGAGCGCTTCCTTAGTGCGGGTATGGATGATTACTTAACCAAACCTTTGGATTCATCCCTCATGCTGACCACTATTCATCAATATATATCAAAGTCCAAAGACGATGGTGTCAATGTTCGTCCAAGCAATGAAAATATTGATGAAGTTAAAACCGCAAAAGAGCCATCCGTTGATTTGTTATTTGGCCCTGACTTTAGGGATTTTCCATTATTGGATATGGGTGTGATTGATCAAATGCGTATTGATACGGGGGATGATACTATCCCAATGTTAATTGGTGTATTCAAAGAAGAAGTAGAAACGAGAGTTGTTAATATTAAAGATGAAGTGGCTCAACAAAATATAGAAAACCTGTGCCGTGAAGCCCATACTTTAAAAAGTAGTAGTGGGAGTTTTGGCGCGATGCAGATGAATGCCTTAGCTAAGTCTATAGAACTTGCAGCAAAGAGCAGTAATTTTGATAAATTAGAAGGGTTGATTGAAGAATTGGAGCCTTTAAGTCTTGAGACTTTGGCTGCTTTTGATCGACTATTGATTAGCTTTTCAAATGAGTAACGAAAGCAGGGAAATAAATTTTTTCCCTGCTTTCGCTAAATAACTAAATATCACAGTTTACCAAGAATAGTTTCTGCTGAAGAAACATCAAATACACCGGGCTCTTCAACAGCAAGGTCTGTTAGTACACCATCTTCGATGATCATTGCAAAACGACGCCCGCGAATGCCCATACCTGCTGCGACAAGGTCGATATCAAGACCAACAGCGGTACTCCATTCTGCAGATCCATCAGCAAGCATCATGACTTTGTCACCCACATTTTGGTTCGTGCCCAATGCGCCCATAACAAAGGCATCATTCACAGATACACAGGCAATAATATCGACACCTTTTGCTTTGATAGCATCGGCATTTTCAACAAAGCCAGGTAGATGTTTAGCTGAGCAAGTTGGTGTGAATGCGCCGGGTAACGAGAAAATGACAACTTTTTTACCAGCATATAAATCACTAGGACTCACCATCTCTGGGCCATTATCACCCATGATTTTAAATCCAACATTGGGAAGTTTGTCACCCACTTTAATCATAACTTAATCCTTTTTCTTTACTCGATAAAAATATGTTTAGTTTGTCCTAAAATCCATACTTAGAATGTGGCGGTTTACGCCAAAATGTCTAGCAAGAAATGCAAGGCCTGATAAATTATTTTGTTTCAGCTATAGCCGCTAAAACTGTATTCACAGTTAACAGTTCAGGTAAGATTATCCCTTTAGGGTGAGCTGGACTGTAAAGGATGTTAAATGGAATCCCATAGCGTCCATATTGTGCAAGGTAGGCTGCAATTTCATCGCTGGGTAGGGTCCAATCCGCTTTCATTGGAATGACGCCATCACTATTCATCCAAGAAGATATTTGTATATCACTTAAGACTGTATTTTTATTGAATTGGCAGGTGATGCACCAATCTGCGGTCACATCGACAAATACAGACTTCCCGGATTGAACCAGAGACTGAATTTTTGCTTGTTCAAAGCCTTGCCAGTTTATGGTTTCTTCCTGCCCCGTGTTTGAGGTGGTGTATCGTTCTTTTAGGGTTTCAGGAAAAAAAGGTAATGTTAGTGCGATCATTAAAGGTAGTGCCAAGATAGGAAGTAGAGAGGCTTTGAATATCCGTTTTCGAAGATACAAAAGGACAATCATACCAAGGGCTAGACCCAAACCTGCCCAAGATAACAATATCCCTAAAGAACTGAATAAAACGGTTGTAAGCCAAATTGCGGTCGCCAATAACGCAATCGCAAGAATATATTTCACCCATACCATCCATGGGCCTGGGCGTGGTAGTTTTTGTGCTAGGCTTGGGAATAACATAAAAATCATATAAGGGGCAGCTAAGCCAAAGCCGAGAGCTAAGAATACAAATAATATTTCAAGCGGGCCTTGAGACAGAGCGAAGCCAACGGCTGTACCCAAAAAAGGTGCCGAACAGGGGGTGGCAAGCAATGTTGCGAAAATCCCCGTTAGGAAGTGACCTTTCAAACCAGAGCTGAACTGACCTGTTGTTGCCGCAGTATTCGTAATCGCATCAGGGAGATGGATTTCGAAAAAACCTAGTAAGTTTGCCGCAAAGCCAGTGACAACAAACACCATGAAAATCAGGAAGATAGGCTGCTGGAATTGGATGCCCCAACCAATTGTGTAACCGGCCTGTTTGAATAAAATCATGGCGATTGCCAATGCCAAAAATGCACTTAAAATCCCTAATGTGGTGGCTAAGAAGCTGAGGCGTATTTTTGTATGGCTGCTATCGCCATGATCCATGATTGAGAGAACTTTTAAGGATAAGACAGGTAATACGCAAGGCATCAAATTTAATATTAGCCCACCTAATAGGGCGATTAAAATGATGTGTGTGATACTTGTTGCATTTCCTGTTTCTCCTCCATTTAGATGCGAAATGCCAGATTTGAAAACAACAGTGGTTTCAATCGATTTTTCTTCGGACCAAAGCGTTACTGTAAGCGGGTGATTAGACCGTTGTTCTTCTGTGATTCCTCCGCCTGTGATCGTGATTTCAGCTGCGTTTCCATTATCAGTGATCGAAGTGATAGGAGTATCGAAATAACTGCCCATAGGACCTTCTATAATAGCGTCTATCTCTGGTAGTTTAGAAACGGACTGTACAGCTAGCTTTAAGGTGAAACCATTATCTGTTTGTTGAAAACCCGTATCAATTAGATTGAGACCTGCAAGATTTTCTTCCCCAAGTTTTACTTTTAAGGGGGCTTGTGAAAGATATTGATTGATGATTTGCGCATGTTGACTTGCATGTGCTTCACCTGCAGGGATCGTAAGATCTAACTCAGCGGTATAGGGGATGCAAATATCTTCACAGGTTAAGTAATTGACACTACCTTTCAATCTAATGGCATTGCCGATTGTTTCCGGGGTGATGTTAAGTGGTAGCACCACATGATTTTTATAGCCAAGGCTTTGAAGACCAAGAACGGAGAAACGTTCAGGGCGAGGCCAAATGATGTCACTTTTTTTAACATTTTCCGAATCAACCCAATCTGGTTGGGGAGGATAACCAGCATCACCCGGATTTCGCCAATATATTTTCCAGTTTTTCTTAATGGTAAATTCTAGGGCGAGGGGGATTTTTTCTAGATCGCCAGTGGCATTGACCGCACTTAAGATGCGAACACCTACATGGTCGTTTTGGTCCCACGTGCTGCTATCTGCATAGCTGGATTGAATATTCAATATAAGGAAAAAACCACT
>CBFCZA010000156.1:0-7053 GCA_965602285.1 uncultured Curvivirga sp.
GCGAAATTTCCCTGCGATGGCAATGGTACAAGTTGCTGATTTAATAGAGGATGAAGCGAAGGTGGAGATTGAGGCAACAGCCATCATGCCAGAATAAAGATTATAGTTTCTCTCTTTTCAATCATGTGGAAACTTGATTTCGACCTTTTTTCTTTGCACGATAAAGAGCCATATCAGCTGATTTCATGACGTCCATCGGGTCGGAATGCTCTTTCCCTTTAGACGCAACACCAATGCTTATGTTCACGGATACGGATTGATTAACATCCTTTCCGCCCCTCTTCTTCGTACCCTTCTTCTTACTGTCAGGTCGATTATCCCCCCTAAGAGTGAAAGAGGATTCTTCAATAATTTTTCGTAGTCGTTCAAGGTGTGGCATAGCAGTATCGACATCTCCTGTCGGCATTAGAATGGCAAATTCCTCACCACCATATCGATACGCAGTTCCACCGCCTGTAACAGTTGCTAAACGGTTAGCCACCATACATAAAACCTGATCCCCAACATCATGACCATATGTGTCATTGAATTTCTTAAAATGGTCAATATCGGACATGGCAATGACATATTTGCTACCCAGTTTTTTCATATCCGCTATCAATGCGCGACGTCCGGGAATGCCTGTTAATTCGTCAACAAAAGCCATCCGATAGGATATTTGTATCTTCGCAATCGCTAACATTAAGGCGGCAACCGCCATATAAAGGGAGAAATATTCCTGACTTCCTATTTCTTCAAAGGCAATATAGGTAGCTAACCAAACACCAAACCAGCCGATTTGAACGGGGGAGCGTGCAAGAATGAAACGTAAAACTATAAATGCCCCACTTAGGCCATATGCCAGTAAGGCTGATTGTGGTAAAATAGACCAATTCGACCAAGATTTACCGACGAATTGATAATTCAAAAGATCCCCGACGAGATCGACAAGTCCACCACTTCCAATCATGGTTAGAACCAGTAAGAACATAAATTGTAGAAGTATGATCCCGATGCGGAAAATACCGGCACGAGAGAAAACGCCTCGCTCCTCAGCCCAACTCAACCACCATAAATTCAATGGTAAAATCAAACTTAGGCCTGAAAACAAAATCCTTCCAAACACATCATCACTGTGTCCATAAGGTAAGAAATTTGTCACTGTCCAAAATGTCACGCTGATCACGACAAAACCAAGTACACTGGTACTTACTTTAAAGTTCCAAGCAAAAACGCAGCCCACGGCTGCGATAATATAGGGTAACATGGGAAGGCTTGCAGCAAGCTGACCTTCCACAAGAAAGGCCTCTCTTTGCCCTAGCCAATAAGCTAGAAACAATAAGCCAACATACGGGAACGCCCGTAAAAATTCACCAACCAACTTATTTGACACGGGAAACATCACCCTGTTTTAGCTATAAAAACATCTATCATAAACAACTCTCCCCCAAGAGTTAGATATGACAAATAAACGTGAAAATTATTATAAGTTTTTGAAACTATATCTGATTCGCCCCAAAGGTCACGAGCAGATAATTTCAGCGTGCACTAGAAATGTAATTGAATCTTTAATGAATATTGAAAAGAATCTTACCCGCCAGCAAGGCGTGGAATTATATAAACTTCTGCATCCTCAGGAATTTTTTGAAATAGAGAATCACGAAAAATTTGCCCATTAATAGACACCGCAATTCCCCTTTCAATATAAGGTTCAAGTTTAGGGTAGTCCCGTTCCAACGCCTCCATCAACTGATGAATATTTTTTGCATCGACCTCAATCTCCGCATTTCCATCAGTTGCGGCTTTCATAATGCCGGACAGGACTACCTTAACCATATTTCAAACCTTTTGGCTTATTCAGCCGCAGCCGCGCTTGCCTCATTAATTGCACTTAGAATCCGTGGTGGAGACATTGGCAATTCGCAAAGACGAACATTTGCAGCATCAGATACACTGTTAGATATAGCAGCAAGTGGTGGCACGATACCAGTTTCACCAACACCACGTACCCCATAAGGGTGACCTGGGTTTGGAACTTCCACAATCACAGTATCAATCATTGGTAAATCAGATGCCACAGGCATACGATAATCAAGGAAGCCAGCATTTTGAAGCTTACCATCATCACCATAGATATATTCTTCATTCAATGCCCAACCGATGCCTTGAACCGCACCGCCTTGGAATTGTCCTTCAACATAAGCAGGATGAATAGCCTTACCTGCATCTTGAACAACAGTATAACGAAGAATTTTAACATAACCGGTTTCCGGATCAACTTCGGTATCAACCAAATGTGTACCAAAACTAACACCAGCGCCATCAGCATTATATTCATGATGACCTGCAATTGGTCCGCCTGTACCACCAGATTTTCTAGCAATACGTTGCAATGTCATTGGTTCGAAGTCACCTGCATTCGCCCCAGAAGGCTTTGCACATCCATCTTCCCATTTAACTGCTTCTACAGGAATATCCCAAAGCATCGCCGCACGTTTGCAACATTCTGCAATGGCTTTACGCGCTGCAAAAATTGTTGCCATACCGCTAGAGAAAGTAACACGGCTTCCCTCTGTGCTATCATTATACCCTAGGCTGCTTGTATCTGTGATAATCGCACGTACATTTTCATAAGGAATGCCAAATTCTTCAGCTGCCATTTGACACATAGAAGCACGAGAGCCCCCAATATCAGGCGTACCCAATGACAGTGTAATGGTACCATCTTTATTCACATTCAATGTGGTACAGGTTTCCCCACCGAAGTTGAACCAGAAACCACTCGCCACGCCACGTCCTTGGTTTGGACCAAGAGGCACAGAATAGTTTGGGTGTGCTTTTGCCGCTTCCAATGTTTCAACAAGACCTACGCTGTCAAATGTTGGGCCGTAAGAAGATTTATCTCCATTACGTGCCGCATTTTTAAGGCGGAATTCAATAGGGTCCATACCAAGGTTTTTTGCTAATTCGTCAACAACACTTTCCACGCCATAAACAGACATTGGCGCCCCCGGTGCACGATATGCCGCACCTTTTGGACGGTTTGTCACAACATCATAAGCAACGGTTTTCACATTATCCAATGCATAACATGCAAAAGCAGACATCGCACCGAATTCAGCTGGCGCACCAGCAAAGGCACCACCTTGGTAATTCAAATTAGCAAAACCAGCAGTGATACGACCATCTTTAGTCGCGCCAATTTTAACATTCATGCTTGTTGATGCTGTTGGGCCAGAAGCCTTAAATACTTCTTCACGGTTCATTACGACTTTAACCGGACGGCCTGCTTTTTTAGAAAGCATCAAGGCAACAGGTTCAATGAAGACTGTGGTCTTACCACCAAAACCACCACCAATTTCAGATGCTGTCACGCGAAGCTTTGATACATCCATACCAACGATGGCCGCACATGTCTCACGTACTGGGAAATGACCCTGCGTACAACACCAAAGGTCCCCTTGGCCTGCGGCATCAACAGAAGCCAAACATGCATGTGGTTCGATATACCCCTGATGGGTAGCTGCCGTTTTAAAATTGCGCTCGATAATCACATCAGCAGCGGCAAAACCAGCCTCAACATCACCATGACCGAACTCACAACGTGATACAATGTTCGATGGTTTTGTCGGCGCAGGATCAACACCTGCAGTGATCATACCTTCATGAAGAAGAGGCGCGCCGTCTTTCATCGCTTCATCTACATCTGTTACATGAGGGAGAACCTCGTAATTAACAGTGATTAAACGAAGGGCCTTACGTGCGACTGCCGCACTTGTTGCTGCAACAGCCGCAACAGCATGTCCTTCATACAATGCTTTTTCACGGGCCATAACATTACAAAGAACGTCATTTTCACGTGGGTTTTCTGCAAAATCTTCACGTGTTACAACGGACTTCACACCGGAAAGGGCTTCGGCTGCAGAAGTATCAATAGAGATGATCTTTGCATGCGCATGTGGACTACGAAGAATCCTACCAACCAGTTGCCCCGGAAGGTTCGCATCCGCACCAAAACGTGCCTTGCCTGTTACTTTATCTGTGCCATCAGGACGCATAGGGCGTGTACCGACAACTTTAAAATCACGTGGGCCTGCGTATGTGTCGCTGACAACGATTTCAGGTGCTTCACCACCAGTAGATTTAGCCATGATCTTTATCCTCTCATTTCAGCAGCAGCATCTTGAATTGCACGGATGATTTTATCATACCCTGTGCAACGACAAAGATTACCTGCCATCCAATACCGGATTTCTTCTTCCGTAGGATTATCATTTTTTTCTAGAAGTGCTTTTGCTGCAACCACAATACCCGGTGTGCAAACGCCACATTGAAGGGCTGCATTCTCTAGAATTTTTGTTTGGATAGGATGAAGTTTTGATCCATCGGCAACGCCTTCGATAGTGCCAATTTCACGACCACCAACTTCTGCGCCTAATGTCAAACAACTACAAACCAAGCGACCGTCAATTGTTACACTACATGCACCACAATCACCTGTACCACAGCCCTCTTTAGAGCCTGTCATATTCAAACGATCACGTAATACATCCAGCAATGTTTCTTCTGCATCACAAACGAAATCAACTTCATCACCATTAATTTTTGTTGAAACATGAATACCCATGATCAAGCTCCCTTCGCACGTTCTAGTGCAATTTTCGCAGCGCGCTTGGCTAACACACCAGCAACCTGCTTACGAAATTCAACAGTACCACGCTTATCAGTAATCGGCTTAGCCGCCTCAGAACACGCTGTCGCCAAGGCCTCAAGTGCCGCGTCATCAACTTTAGTACCGATCAACGCTTTTGCAGCTTCTTCCACAATCATCACTTTGATCGCAACAGCACCAAGCGCCACTTTTGCCGCAGTACACGTACCCGCATCATCAATGGTCAAACAAATGCCACATCCCACAACCGCAATGTCCATTTCTGTACGGGGGATGAAACGCAAATAAGCTTCACCCGTGTTCGCAGCTTTTTTCGGAAAGTAAAGGCTTTCGACAATTTCGCCTTTTTCAAGGGATGTCTTGCCCGGTGCAACGGGAATGTCTTCCACCGCAACTTCGCGTGTACCATTTGGACCAACCACACGGGCAGTTGCCCCAACAGCCACCATACATGGAACAGCATCACCCGCAGGGCCAGCATTACATAGGTTGCCTGTCATGGTCGCACGACCTTGAACTTGGGTAGAACCAATAAGATCGGCCCCTTCAGAAACACCTGGATACATTTTTGTAAAACCAGCATGTTCGTTCAATTCAGCCGAAGCAACAGCCCCACCCACACGGTAGCCACCATCTTCTTCTGTGATTGCACTAAAACTTGGAATACGTTTCGTATCCACAATTAGGTCAGGTTCCACCATGCCCATACGCAATTGTACCAATAAATCAGTACCGCCGGACAGGATCTTCGCTAACCCTTGCTCTTCCATAAGCAAACCAATGGCTGCTTCTATGGTTTCAGGAGCCTCATATCTCATTAGATTTAAATCCCTATTCATTTAACGACCTATTCTTTAATCCTAAACAAGCAGAATAAAGGTAAGGCTCAGTATAATTTGATCACATTATTTCCACCTTCGTTTATAAGGCAGAATCAACATTTACGAAAGAGGATAATCAGCCAGCCCGAAACTTTCCATCGAGAAACCGTCACAAACCTTATGACATTTCGGCAAGGCCAAGCCCCCTCATTTATTGGCCTCACTATAATACCCTTTGATCGAGCATTAACAGTACCAATTATCGACATTTTTTAGATTAATTTTGGCTCAATTTACTTATGGATAAATTATTTTTCTATTAAAAGTAATTTATTTTTATTTTAGCAACTAAAAAGAGCACTAACCCGTTCATAACAAAATATGCCGATAGAGAACTATCGGTTAAATTCAATAAAGATTATAAAAGGGACAGAACATGTCCGAAACTTGCAAAGACACGAACAACACATGGAAAATCTATAAAGATAATGCAGGAGAATGGCGCTGGACCAGAACTGCAAGCAATGGAAAGATCACAGGAGCCTCTAGCGAAGGTTACATCAATAAATCTGATTGCATTGCAAATGCACGCCTTCCAGGCATGTCATGCACACCATCCTAATACGGGACACCTGTATGTTGATGCGATAAACGCAACGGGCCGTCATACTATGGACGGCCCGTTGTTTATTTCAAACGAATGAGAAAGGTTAAAATTTAAACATCCTCTCCAAACCAATTTTCTTGAATTGCATGTGGGTCAAAAGTCCAATGAACATGTTTTGTCTCCATAAAGGCCTCTAACCCTTCTTGGCCTAACTCTCTAAAGTCGCCAAAACCACTATCTTTCATCCCGCCAAAAGGGCCTCCAATATTATCAGGTAAAGGATCATTTACCCATATTGTGCCAGCCTTCACATCTTCGAAGAAGCGCTTTATTTTAACCATATCCATGCTCATGATCACTGCGCCCAATCCGTATTTGGAACCATTCACCAGATCAATCGCCTCATCAAAACTATCATAGGGCATGACGGCAATGGTCGGGCCGAATGTCTCTTCATTCATGCAAAGCATATCCAAGGTCGCATCCGCTAAAATCGTTGGTTCAAAAAAGAAACCTTTTTCAAATGCCGAAGATCGTTTTCCACCGGTCAAGATACGCGCACCTTTGGCAACCGCATCTTTGATATGCGCCTCAACCTTATGGAATGCTTGAGCATCACACATAGGGCCAACTTCCGTCCCCTCTTCCAAACCGTCGCCCACAACAACATTTTCAAAGTAACCTGTAAGGTCCGTTAAAAACGCATCATACACAGATCGTTGTACGAAAATCCGTTCTGTTGATGTGCATACCTGACCACAATTCCAAAGCGCAGAAGTAGAGAGTGCTTTTGCAGCAAGTTTTACATCCATATCTTCTGTAACGACAGCCGCGTCTTTACCCCCTAATTCCAACAGCAGGTTTTTAAATTGATGCGCCGTTGATCTAATAATATTTTCACCGACCGCATTAGATCCTGTAAAGGCAACAGTTGGCACATCAGGATGCGTGACCAAAGCCTGACCAGCCTCAAT
>CBFCZA010000157.1:0-7009 GCA_965602285.1 uncultured Curvivirga sp.
GTATTAAAATCCTTCTTTTCCCATTGGCGAATAAATCTTATACATCTATGTCTAAGATGAAATTGTTGCAGCCTAAAATTGCTGAGATGAAAGCCAAAATTGGCGATGATCGTCAGAAGTTAAATCAGGAAATGATGGGGCTTTATAAGAAAGAAAAAGTTAATCCAATGGCGGGTTGCTTACCGATCTTAGTTCAAATTCCTATTTTCTTCTCTTTATACAAAGTATTGTTCATTACCATTGAAATGCGTCATGCACCGTTCTTTGGCTGGATACATGATTTATCTGCACCAGACCCACTAACCATACTTACTGGTTTTGGTATGATCGAATGGCAAGTACATGCTGCATTATCAATGATCAATATTGGTGTTTGGCCTGTGATCATGGGTATTACAATGTATTTACAACAAAAATTGAACCCAGCACCAGCTGATCCAGTTCAAGCAAAAATCTTCATGTTTATGCCTTTCTTCTTCACTTTCCTATTAGGTACATTCCCTGCAGGTCTTGTGATTTATTGGGCATGGAACAATACTCTCTCCATTTTACAACAATGGATGATTATGAAACGGATGGGTGTCGCCGTTGGCGGTGGTAAATCCTGATCTAAAATCAGTAAAAGCCGCATCTATTAATTGGATGCGGCTTTTTTCTGAGAGATCAACTATAGTATTTTCTATAGACTAGATATTAACCAATAGGCGGAAATGAAAATGGCTTTTGAATTCACAGATAAAGAAATTGAAGAAGGACGCGTTTTTTTCGCACAATCTTGTGAATTTCAATTAGGCGTAACAAAGTTAGAAGTTCTTCCGGCTAATGGAATACCAGAAGTGGCCTTTGCAGGTCGTTCTAATGTGGGTAAGTCTAGTCTTGTGAACGCATTAACAGGCCGTAATACATTGGCACGTACATCTAACACACCGGGCCGTACTAGAGAATTAAACTTCTTCCTACTGGACAGCAGATTGATGTTGGTAGATTTACCGGGTCATGGATATGCGAAAGTTTCACGTTCGGAAGTTCATAAATGGACGGCCCTCGTTCGTGATTATTTACGCGGTCGTGTTGAATTAAAGCGCTTATGCTTATTGATTGATTCGCGTCATGGCATCAAAGATCCAGATCGTGAATTGATGGATATGTTGGATGTTGCTGGTGTTGCTTATCAAGTGATTTTGACTAAATCTGATAAGGTCAGAAAAGAAAAGCTGGATGAAATTGCAAGTGAAGTACGTGGCGAAATTAAAACCCGTGCCGCAGCCCATCCAGAAATCTTTATTACCAGTTCGCGTAAAGGGAATGGTATTGGTGAATTGAAGGCTTTATTGACGAGCCTAGCTTTACCGAAATAAGATAGACAAATAACTGAAACGAATGAAAAGAAGAGAATAGCCTCATGGATAATGCCAAACGTCGCTTAGAATGGTTAGAAAAAGCTGGTATTTTAACCGAGGCTTTGCCTTTTATGCGTCGATATACAGGCAAAAACATTGTGGTAAAATATGGCGGGCATGCGATGGGAAGTGAAGAGCTTTCACAGAAATTCGCCCGTGATATCGTTCTTCTTAAACAAGTGGGTATCAACCCGATTGTTGTTCATGGTGGCGGCCCGCAAATCGGGGCAATGCTTAAGAAAATTCAAAAGCAAAGCGAATTCATTGATGGATTGCGGGTAACGGATCAAGAAACCGTAGAAATTGCAGAAATGGTCCTTTGTGGAAGTATCAATAAGGCAATTGTTGCTGCGATCCAGATAGAAGGCGGTAAGGCCGTCGGTTTAGCAGGTAAAGATGGTGGTTTAATTCGGGCCAAAAAGCTTGAACGCACCATAATAGATCCTGATTCAAATATTGAAAAAGCCATAGACCTTGGTTTTGTTGGTGAACCAACACATGTAGACCCAACAATGATTAACTTACTTATGGGGTCTGAATTTATCCCTGTGATTGCCCCTATCGGTTGGGGTGAAGATAACAAAACCTATAATATTAATGCAGATACAGCCGCAGGTGCGATAGCTGGCGGCACCGGAGCGCGTCGCCTGTTGTTACTTACTGATGTGCAAGGGGTTTTGGATAAGAACGGGGAATTGATCCGTGAGCTTACCGTTTCTCAAGCAAAAGCATTGATTAAAGATGGTACCATTACGGGTGGTATGATTCCAAAAGTTGAAACTTGTTTCCATGCAATAGCTGAAGGCGCAGAAGCTGCGGTCATTCAAGATGGACGCGAAGCCCATGTTATGCTTTTGGAAATTTTCACTGAGATGGGCGCAGGCACCCTTATTACGGCTGATGATTAATCAAGCTGTTCGAGAATAGTAAGTAATTCTTCTTTATGTAATGGATAGTCGCCGTCTTCTGTTGGGGAAACAACCAAGGTTGTTGGTAGTTTAGCCATCTGAACTTGAATTTGGCGTGCCGTATGGGCGCTTAACCCTGCCTTATAACAAAGGGCGCAAATTCTCTTTGGTCGTGGTTGTGTTAATGTTCTAGAGACAATGTCTTTAGAGATACCTGCCATCACGGAGATTGCGGAAATAACCTTTTGTCGTTTGCCTTTTTTAAGGGCCTGTTCGACAAAGTCTTGGCCTAAATCGCCTTGGTCTTGCAGGGTCTGAATTTCAGGATCAACATCATTTTCTTCCCAGTCGCTGCCGGGCATGTCTTTCTTTTCTTCTGCATCTTTTGCAATGCGTTTTTCAATGGCTTGGCTTAGTTCTATCAAAAGATCATCATCAAAGTCTGTACGTTTTTGTAGGTCATCAAGAAGTTGCATCGCGACGAAATCAGTCAGTCTGATGATGGTCTTCTTAGATAATTTAGGACGGTGAACAAGCGGACCATGCCATTTTTCTTTTGGTGGGGCTTGTTTCAAAATAGTGCCCATGACTGGCTCATTAATTTTAGATTTTTGGTTTTCTAAAAGATTTAAAATGGCTTCATCATCACCGCTTTCAACGATTGCATTTGATACTTTCGCACTGACTTTTTCACGTTTAGAAATGATTGCAATAGCCCCTTGGACAGGGGAACTGTTAATAATATCTAAGAGATCCTGATCGTTTAAAACCGGTGAAAATTGTAAAACAGGTTCGGCGACAGTTAACGATTTATCATAAGCTAAAGTTTGGATGACGTTCGCAGGTACATTGGGTAAAGATTTAACCATTTCAGATAACATGGCACGAACATAGGCGACCTCATCTTTCGCTAGTTCTTCTAGGACTTGCGAGGTCACTTCAAAAATCGCTTCTTTGGTTTTTAAAGATTCATTTGGAAGTACTCGCCCAATTTTATTTGCCAATTGATGGCGAACTTCTGGATCATTATCTTTGGTCAGAACCAAATCGGCTTTGCGTGGTGTGCATTCGTTATAGGCAACTGCACGGCGTACTTCTACTTCTTCATCTTGTGCAAGGTAGAATAGAATTTCACCCGGTGTTTGGGCGTGGTGCGCAAGGGCCTTACGAACTTCTATATCTGGATCAGCCATATGTTTACGCGCGACCTCATAAGAAAGCTCTGCAGGTATTTTCGCATGTCCAGTATTGGAAGTATCGTTCATAATCACAGCCTGAAATTATCTATAATTTTATCCCGCCTAAGAGTAAATCTTTTATGGGCTTTTGAAAATCAGTTTTTTATTAGATTTAAAATTATTGTTAATTGAAAGTTCTGTTGCCTTATATCTTGCTGTATCATTTATAAAAGGGCAAAAGTAATTAATCAGAAATTAAAAATATGTCCAGAGCATAAGGGGTATTATGAAATGTCGAAAATGAAACATGATAAGGAAAGCTGGGAAGCATTACTGGCTTCTGAAACGTGGATTTTTGATTTAGACAATACGCTCTACCCGCAAAAATGTAATCTTTTTGCACAGATAGATAAGAAAATGGGCTCCTTTATTACGAAGACTCTCGATTTAGAACATCAAGAAGCCAAGGCATTGCAAAAGGAATATTTCCTTGAACATGGGACAACCTTAAATGGCTTGATGACAAACCATGATATTGCACCGGCGCATTTCCTAGATTATGTCCATGATATTGATTACACGCCAGTCCTTCGTGATGAACAGATGGATAAATCACTTAGCGAATTACCCGGCAGAAAGCTTGTTTTCACTAATGGTACCGTTAAGCACGCGGAATCAACATTGGAACGCCTTGGGATAGCTCATCATTTTGATGATATTTTTGATATTGTTGCCTCTGATTATATTCCAAAGCCTAATGCGGCCCCTTATGATAAATTAGTTGAGTTGCAAAATGTTGACCCAACTAAGGCCGTTATGGTTGAAGATATGGCGAAAAACCTAAAATACCCTGCCGAAATAGGAATGCGGACTGTTTGGGTAAAGACTACAGAAGACTGGTCTTCTATGGGGTCTGAAGGGGGGCATGTGCATCATATTACCAACGACCTTTCTGACTGGCTTCATCGTCTAGTGAATGGTGAATATGAGCTTTAATTTATTTTCTTTATAGGTGAATTTAAACCTTAAAAGAATAGATTGAAAAAGCGGGTATTTCAGCCTATTGTCGCGACGAAATATGGCTCATACGCCGTAATATTATTTGATTTTAATTCCAGTATAGATTTGAGTTCGCCTTATGACGGATCTAAGTAAAATTCGTAACTTTTCTATTGTTGCCCATATTGATCATGGTAAATCCACACTTGCGGATCGTTTAATACAATTTTGTGGCGGTTTAACAGATCGTGAAATGAGTGATCAGGTTCTTGATACTATGGACATCGAGAAAGAGCGCGGCATCACCATTAAGGCGCAAACTGTACGTTTGGAATATAAAGCCAAAGATGGTGAAACATACATCTTGAATCTTATGGATACTCCGGGGCATGTGGATTTCGCATATGAAGTATCACGTTCGCTTGCTGCGTGCGAAGGGGCCTTGTTGGTCGTAGATGCATCCCAAGGGGTGGAAGCCCAAACATTGGCTAACGTTTATCTTGCGATGGATGGGGATCTAGATTTAGTACCTGTCTTAAACAAAATTGATTTACCTGCTGCGGACCCTGATCGTATTCGTACCCAAATTGAAGATGTTATTGGTATTGATGCATCAGATGCGATCGAAGCGTCTGCGAAAACCGGTGTTGGAATTGAAGATACTTTAGAAGCCATCGTAACGCGCCTTCCTGCGCCAACAGGTGAACGAGATGCTGAATTAAAAGCATTACTTGTAGATAGTTGGTATGATCAATATCTGGGCGTTGTAATTTTGGTGCGGGTTGTATCTGGTGTTCTAACGAAGGGTGCTAAGGTACGGATGATGTCTACCGGTGCCGCTCATGAAGTTGATCGTGTTGGTATCTTTACCCCGAAATTAGTACCGGTGAAAGAATTAGGGCACGGTGAAATGGGCTTAATCACGGCCTCCATTAAATCTGTTTCCGATTGTAAGGTTGGGGATACTATTACCTTAGAACGTAAACCTGCGTTAGAAGCACTACCGGGCTTTAAGCCGTCGGTACCTGTTGTCTTTTGTGGCCTATTCCCTGTTGATAGCTCTGAATTTGAAATTCTTCGTGAAAGCTTAGGTAAGTTGGCTTTGAATGACAGTAGTTTCCATTTTGAAACGGAAAGCAGCGCGGCGCTTGGTTTTGGCTTCCGTTGTGGTTTCTTAGGTCTTCTTCATCTTGAGATTATTCAAGAACGTTTATCACGTGAATTTAATCTTGATTTGATCTCGACGGCCCCTTCTGTTGTTTATAAAATTCATATGAATAACGGGACGCAAATAGAACTTCATAACCCTGCTGATTATCCTGATGTTGTTCAAATCGATAGCATTGAGGAACCGTGGATTAAGGCAACTATTTTGGTGCCTGATGAATATCTAGGCTACGTACTTACCCTTTGTACGGAACGACGTGGCGAACAAATTGATCTGACCTATGTTGGCGGTCGTGCCATGGTGGTTTACAAATTACCATTGAATGAAGTTGTTTTTGATTTCTATGATCGATTGAAATCTATCACCAGTGGTTATGCGTCTTTCGACTATGAAATCATTGGGTATGAGCTAGGTGATTTGGTGAAGGTTTCTATCTTGATCAATGGGGATCCAGTGGATGCGCTCTCTATGCTTGTTCATAAAACACAGGCAGAATTCCGCGGGCGTGCGATCTGTGGGCGTCTTAAAGATTTAGTGCCACGTCAACTGTTCAAAGTCGCTATACAGGCCGCAATTGGTGGTAAAGTGATTGCGCGTGAAACATTGTCTGCTATGAGAAAAGATGTGACTGCAAAATGTTATGGTGGTGATATCAGTCGTAAACGTAAATTACTTGATAAGCAAAAAGAAGGTAAGAAGCGGATGCGACAATTTGGTAAAGTTGACATCCCACAATCAGCTTTTCTTGAAGCTTTGAAAATGGGTGATGATTAAAACATCATTATAGAAAAGGGACCTGAAGATGGTCCCTTTTTTAATGCTTAAAATATACGCGTAAATCTATAAACCTTTACGTCTTCGTTTGGCATGTTGCTTTTTGAACATGCCAACCAATAGGCCGCCTACAATCATTAATGTGATGAAGACACGTAAAATACCATCCCATGCTGGAAGCGATAAAATGGAACCTTGGAAGAAAGTCCAAAACCAGCTGGCGTAAAGATAGCGTTCAATCACAACTTGTGTGGATTGAAGGCTGGGTTGGTCTAATGCATACCATACAGCGCCGCCAGCTAAAGTGATGTCGACACCACTAAGCCATAAATAAAGGCCAAATGCTAAAAGCAATAAGGCGCTTATGATACATAATTTTCCTAGCCAGCGAAAAATCATTGGCAGTAGTCTCCCCAAAATCAGGTTTTAAATACCTATTTTTTATTATTTATGAGCCACTATGACCCCTTTAATTAAGCAGAGGTTAACATGTGCTGTGAAAAGCGCAAGTATTTGCAATAAACGAACGAATTAATTAAAAGACATCTTGCAAGGGGCGCGCAATTTAGTTAGGTTCCCTCC
>CBFCZA010000158.1:0-6994 GCA_965602285.1 uncultured Curvivirga sp.
AAAGCATTTAGATGCACTTGCAAATATTGAAGGCGTTGAAGTGACTTCCATTGTCGGTCGCACCCAAGAAACAATTGAAAGCTTTGCCAAAGAACGTGGCATTGCCCATGCAACCACAGACCTAGCCGAAAGCCTTGCACGTGATGATGTTGATGCCGTAATTCTTTCTACACCAACACAAGTCCATGCGGAACAAGCAATACAATGCTTGGAAGCCAATAAGCATGTATTGGTCGAAATTCCAATGGCAGATAGCTTAGTAGATTCGGAACGCTTACTTGAAGCGACAAAGAAATCTGATCGTGTTGCTATGGCGGGGCATGTTCGTCGTTTCAACCCATCCCATCAATGGATCCATAATAAAATCCAAGCTGGTGAGTTAAAATTACAACAAATGGATGCACAAACTTACTTCTTCCGACGCAAAAACATGAATGCCAAAGGACAGCCACGTAGCTGGACAGATCATCTTCTATGGCATCATGCATGTCATACTGTTGATTTATTTCAATATCAAACAGGCGAAACCGCCAATCATGCATTTGCGTTAGAAGGCCCTCATCATTCGGAATTAGGCATTGCAATGGATATGTCTATTGGTATGAAAGTTCCTTCTGGTGCGGTTTGTACATTATCGCTTTCATTTAACAATGATGGGCCGTTGGGTACTTTTTTCCGCTACATTTGCGATAATGGCACTTATTTAGCGCGCTATGATGATCTTTACGACGGTAATGAAAATAAGATCGACTTATCTGATGTTGCTGTTTCTAACAATGGGATCGAACTTATTGATCGTGAATTTATTTCGGCAATCCGAGAAGGCCGTGAACCAAATTCTAGTATTGCTAAATGCTTCCCTGCCATGGAAACACTTGGTCGTTTAGAAGATAGCTTAAACGCACAAAAATAAGAAAAAGATCGTAAATGATTACGAATGAATTATGATAGTTTTCTTAAACTGCAGTATAAATGCAGCCTAAGAAACAAGGTGTTGATAGAAACCTAGGTTTTATATGCATCACATACACATCAAAGAGGGCGGAAAATGAAATTCTTATTCAGACTCGCTGAACAATTATCCCATTACATGCACATTATAAGTGGTTTCTTATTGGTAGGCATGATGGTTACAGTCTTAATGGAAGTAATATCCCGTGCAGTTTTTGGGGCCACTTCAGGTAACATTGATTTTACCTTTATTGGTGGCGTTGAAATTGTAAGTTATTGCTTATTATTCTCCGTTCTATTTGCCTTACCTTATTCTGTTGAAAAGGGCCAAGTCATCGTGGATCTATTTACCGATGGCTTCTCTGATCGTGCAAAAGACACCATGTCCGGCCTCTATACTTTTGGATTTGGGATCTTAGGTTTTGGCATGTCCCTAAAGTTCTATCACGCCACGATCACCCATCTAACAAGCTATCAAACGACACAAGACTTACTAATTCCCATGTATTATCTATATGCAATCAGTGCATTTGCCGCAGGCGTTTTAGCTGTACGTGGCACATTGGTTTCAGTAGAAAAACTTTTGCACATTCATTTAAATGGTGAAGATGCAACGGACGTGAATTCAAACAATGGAGAAGCGTCATGACCGCCCCAATTATTGGATATATTTGCATATTCGGTATGCTGCTATTAATCGCCCTACGATGCCCTATTTCTTTGGCTATGTCCCTTATTGGCTTTTTAGGCTTCACATTGATCATTGCCTTTGAACCAGCCCTAACCATTCTGGAAACAGGCCCATTTGAGACCCTATCAAATTATAGCTTCAGCCCAATACCGATGTTTATTTTAATGGGTGTATTTGCGTCCAAAGCCCGCATGTCTGCTGAATTATTTTCGGGTGCAAAATCCTTGTTCGGTGGCTGGCGCGGTGGCATGGCCCTTGCTGCCGTAACATCTTGTGGTATTTTCTCCGCCATTTCAGGATCTTCATTAGCAACCGCAGCAAGTATGTCGCGCGTCGCCTTACCAGAAATGAAAAAAAATGGCTATGACAATTCACTTGCCGCAGGCACCTTAGCCGCAGGCGGCACATTAGGAATTATGATTCCACCTTCGATTGCCTTGTTATTATATGCATTGATAACTGAACAATCCGTCGGGCAAATGTTCATCGCAGGTGTTATGCCGGGACTACTTGGTTTGGTTTTGTATTGCGCAACAATCGCAATTGTTGTTTGGTGGAAACCTCATCTTGCACAACCGGGCCAAAAAACGACCCTCAAAGAAAAGATCATCGGGCTAAAAGGGATTGTACCATTTGGCTTCATTTTTGCCTTCATTATTGGTGGTATTTACGGTGGTTTCTTTACCCCTACCGAAGCAGCAGCAGTCGGTGCCGCAGGTACATTATTCATTGCATTAATTCGTGGAATGGACTTTGAAAACTTCAAAGATGCCATTTGGGAAACCTTACTTCTTACCTCCATGATCTTCTTCATGATCATCGGGGCAGAGATTTTTGGTTATTTCCTTTCCGTCTCTCGCATTTCATATTCACTGGTTGAACTTGTTGAAAGCATGCATCTGTCGCCTTATCTAGTACTTTTCTCCGTATTGATATTATACATGCTTTTAGGCTGTGTGATGGACAGCTTAGCAATGTTATTATTAACAGTGCCAGTTGTTTATCCAATGGTAATCAATGCCGGTTTCGATCCTGTCTGGTTCGGCATTATTTCTGTTATTACTGTAGAGCTAGGGTTGATCACTCCACCAGTTGGGATGAATGTGTTTGTCTTAAAATCCGTAGCCCCCGAAATACCCATCAAGGATATATTCAAAGGTGTATTCCCCTTTGTTATATCTGACCTAGTGCGGTTGGCATTATTGATTTTATTTCCTTGGTTTGCCTTGGGTCTATTATAGAAAACGATCACCCATGGTTGATACAATTAGGGCGGCAGAGTTTTTCTCTGCCGCCCTAAATATTTCTGACCCGTTTTAATATCTTCATTCTAGATATCTAAAGTAATCTGCCCGCCCTTAACCCGTGATACACAAATACACATTTGTGTATTCGTAGTTTTTTGCGCTTCACTTAAGAAGTTATCTCGGTGTTGTATCTCACCTTCATGGTCAACAACTTCAGTACAACAAATACCACAATTCCCAACTTCACAATCACTCAACGGATCTTCTCCCGCTGCGATCAATGCGGAAAGGATCGTTTCCTCTGCTGAAACTTCAATAATTTGATTAGAACTAGCTAACTTGATGGTGAATGCTTCATCACCTTCTTGGGCTAGTGGCGTAGAGAAACGTTCAAAATGAATTTGGTTTGATTTCCAATTTATATTGATCGCTTCTTTTTCTGTAGCATCAATAAGCCCTGCGGGGCCACAAACATAAAGATGCTTTCCTGTCGCAGGGGAACTTAAGACTGAGGCAAGCGGAATGCTTTTGTGGATATCACCACCATCAAGGTAGATGGTGATATTTCCATCCGCGGCCTCAATCACCTCTTTTATCAAAGGCATATTTTCATAATCTCTGGCGATAAAATGTAGATGGAATTTCTTCCCCACAGCTTTTAGGTTTTGCGCCATAGATAAAATGGGGGTGATGCCAATGCCACCTGCAATTAAAACATATTCATCCGCACCTTCAATCAAAGGAAAATCATTATCCGGCCCTAGAAAAGAAATCTCATCTCCTTCTGCTAAACCTTCATGCATGAAAAGAGAACCGCCTCTTCCATCCTCTTCTTTTAATACAGCGATCCGATAATCCTGATTTTCAACAGAAGAGTTAAACAAAGAATAGGACCGTTTAATAGAAGTATCATCTTTAGATGGCACGATGACTTTGATATGCGAACCCGCAGAATAAGTAGGTAAAACGGCATCGCCAACAGGCTTTAAAACAAAACTTCTGATTTTTGGAGTTTCATTATGAATTTTTGAAATTACAGCTTTAATCATTTTTACCAACTTTTAAATGTACTATAGATTATGCTCGAGTTTAAATTTGCGTTTGCTTCATTACTAAAACAACCTTAGTTATGTATACAAAGCATTATATTATTGCAATTAATTTGTTTAAATCTTGATTTAAAAAAAATTAATGTATACAAAGTGTAAGAACCTTCTACCAAACGACAAAGGAAAAATTGATGTTCCCAAGAAACCAATGGTATGCAGCCGCATGGGACCGTGACGTTGGTCAAAAACCTTTCGCACGCACCATTTGTAATGAAGCTATCGTTATGTATAGAAAGCCCGACCGAAGCTTAAATGCGATGGAGGATTTATGCCCCCATAGACTACTGCCACTTTCAAAAGGCTATGTGGATGGGGAAAAGCTTGTATGTGGCTACCATGGTTTAACTTTTGGCGATGGTGGACGATGCGTTCATATGCCAAACCAAGATACAATTCACCCAGAGGCTCATGTAAAAGGATATCCTATCGCAGAAAAACATCGTTTTGTCTGGATTTGGATTGGTGATTCAGAACTTGCTGATGAAGATAAAATTCCTGATATGCATTGGTGTGATTCACCGGAATGGGCATTTGATGGCGGCACGATGAAAGTAAACTGTGATTTCAAGTTACTTGTAGATAATTTAATGGATCTGTCCCATGAAACATATGTGCATGCTTCTTCTATTGGACAACATGAAATAAACGAAGTGCCTGCAAAAACAACAGCGACGCAAGAAACAGCAACAATCCAACGTTGGATGATGGATGTGGTTCCCCCTCCATTTTGGGAGCATAACTTCCGATCCAATATGCAGGTAGACCGTTGGCAAAGTTGCGAATTCAGCCTACCTGCAAATGTGGTTATTGATGTAGGTGTAGCCAAAGCCGGAACAGGTGCGGTTGATGGGGATCGATCCCAAGGTATTTCTGCCCGCGTGATTGATATCATGACGCCAGAAACAGAAACGACGACTCATTATCATTGGGGATTTGCACGTGATTTTGAAATCCATGATCAAGGCTTAACCACCCGAATACGTGACGCACAAAATGGCGTTTTCAATGAAGACCTAGACGTCCTAGAAAACCAACAAATCGCTATTCTAAAGCATCCTGAACGTAAATTACTTAATTTTAACATTGATTCTGGCGGAATTAGAGCACGTAAAATAATAGAAAAAGCAATACAAAAATATAATTAAAACAAATTCTTACAATTTATTGATTATAAAGCAATAGAATAATGTTATAGCAATAGAACAAATCCGAATGCACCTTATTCTAATTTTGCTATAGTCTATGGCGAAAGCATAGAGAACTGGTATGGTTTTCTATGCCACGACAAATAATAAGAGACATATACAAAACTCAAAGGGAGAGAGTAATGTTTAAAACAATTTTAAAAACCACAATGGGATGCGCACTTGCGCTTGGCGTCGTATCTGCCGCACAAGCTTCTGATGTGACTTTACGCCTTGGTCATTTATGGCCTCCAGTTGCTGGCCCACATAAAGCGTTGCTCAAACCTTGGGCTGACAAAGTGATGGAAGCATCTGGCGGTAAGATTGATGTTCAAATTTACCCATCAGGTACTTTAGCTAAACCACCTGCACAATATGATGCAGTAAAAGGTCGCCTAATGGATATTACGGCAACTGTTTTAGGTTACACAGCAAACCGTTTCCCACTTACACAAATCGTGGAAATGCCTGGCATTGCTAAGAATGCTGTACATGGTTCTTGTATCGTTCAGAACCTTTATAACGAAGGACTTTTGGACAGCGAATTCAAAGATACACATCCTCTATTCATGTTCACACATGGTCCTGGCTTGATCCATACTTCTGAAAAAGCGATCAACACACCAGAAGATTTCAAAGGATTACGTATCCGTCGCCCAACCACTTTGGTTGCTAAAATGATGGAAGGCCTTGGGGCTCAGCCAGTTGGCATGCCAGCGCCTGCATCTTACCAATCTATGCAACGTGGTGTGATTGATGGCGTGGCATTCCCTTGGGAAGGCGCATTATCATTCCGTTTGAACGAACTTGCTAATCATCACACTGAAGTTGGTGGTCTTTATACAATCGTATTCCTCGTTACAATGAACAAAGATGTTTATAACTCTATGTCTCCAGAATTGAAGAAAGTCATCGATGACAATTCTGGTCTTGGTTGGGCAAATACAGCCGGCGAAGTCTTTGATGGCGCAGATGTTAAAGGTCGTAAACAAGCACAAGATGCTGGTCACAATATCGTAACTGTTGAAGGTGGCGTTAATAACCCTGCATGGAAACCTGTATTAGATAAAGCAGCTGCTGAATATCTTGCAGAATTAAATGCTAAAGGTTTACCTGCTGATAAAGTACATGCACGTACTTTGGAACTTGCTAAAACCTGTATGTAATTCATTTTGAATTCGTATTTTGAAGGGCTGGAATGTAAATTCCGGCCTTTCTTTTTACCTTTTTATTGAAATTTCAAAAGTCAGCCCTACTAGATACAAATCCAACATAAATGAATTCCCCCCCTCAAAATCGCTACTACATTAGACATCTACAATATTGTAGATGAAAGCCATAAACCGTTAGGTTTATAATTAATGTGATGATTAATTTAATAGAGGGGACTATTTATGTTAAAATCAATGATTTTTATCACAACATTATTGATAGCGGGAAATGCTATTGGGGGCGAACTTGCCCAAAAGAAACAAACAGAAGCTGGTTTATACCTTACTGCTATTGAGGCAAATGAACTGGTACAAACGAATAAATCCATCGCCTTCATTGATGTCAGAACAAGGGCGGAAGTCGCCTATCTAGGCATGCCAGAGGCAGCCGATGCAAATATACCTTATATGCTAGTCAACTTTGATGAATGGGATGATGAAAAGCACCGTTACACAGTAACACCCAACAGTAACTTCTTACTGGCAATGCGCGATATCATATCGGATAAGGGATTAAACAAAGATAGCACTATTATTTTAATGTGCCGTTCTGGCTCCAGAAGTGCGCGTGCTGCAAATCTCATGTTTCAAGCTGGTTATT
>CBFCZA010000159.1:0-6979 GCA_965602285.1 uncultured Curvivirga sp.
TGGCCATGCAATTGATTCCATTGGAAACTTAGCAACCAAAACTGATGGAATACAAGTTGAACAATTGAAAGATATTTTTGCGAAAGAATTTAGCGCCATGACAAATGTAGATATAAGCGATGCAATAGGTCATATGCGTGATGATTTTAATTTTTACACAAAAGATAATAAAATTACTAAATCTTTGAACAAAGTCGTTCATATAAGAAAGAAACAACAATATAGATGGCCATTTTAAAACTATAGGATTACTGAATATGTCACTGGACCTTAAATAAACAAGCTTTGTTTAGGGTTGGGACGTGTCAGTGTAGAGTTCAATAAACAGCGAGATACAGTTTATTTGTAGCGGTCCAAGGGGTTGCTTAAATCTTAGAGTCCAACGTTTTTTCAATTTTTCTTTATACAAACTTAAACTTCAGATTTGCGACCATATTTTTATATGGAAGTAATGCATATCTACTTAATTTGGTTTGTTTAGAATGGATGCTTGGTGCAAATTTGGTGCAAATTATTGCACCAAAGGCCTTTATTTGGACATTATCTGACAATTTGAATAATAAAAAAGCGGCTCGAAAGCCGCTGTATTCCTACTTATTCCACTATATATACACATTTAGCATAAAGGTTTTTGGTGCCACGAGAGAGAATCGGACTCTCGACCTCACCATTACCAATGGTGCGCTCTACCACTGAGCTACCGCGGCGCCGTAGGACTGTCGATGCAGTCTTTGGAACGGCGCGTATATGCCATAGGGATTAAGCTATGACAAGAGGGAAAACGAATTGTTATGAAGAATCAGCAATTCTGTGCCGAAAGTAGCTTTTTTGCGCCTTGTCTCTATGCTATGCAGGTATCAAATATATAATTTGGATTGTCCTTATGCCAGAAATGAATCAGCAAGAAATTAAAAGATTAAAAGCAGAAGAGAAGCAAGTGCGTCTAGCTGCAAAGTTGCGTGAAAATTTGCGCCGCCGAAAAGTGCAAACAAAAGAACGAAAAGTAAGCGAAGTTGATAATACAGAGGGCTAGGATTAAAAGTATAATGAGGGCGGGTTCTTTAGATTAAATTTCTGTTTAATTTCTACGAATCGCCACATTCTTGCCGCAAATAGAAACTATGACTGCTTGTCCATGATAAGCAGATTTTACGAGGAAATAAATATGTCAATCAAACCAGACCATTGGATCCGAAAGCAAGCTCAAGAACATGGGATGATTGAACCATTTGTAGATAGTCAACGACGCGAAGGAATTATTTCTTACGGGGTGTCGTCTTATGGCTATGATGCGCGTGTGGCGGATGAATGGAAAATATTTACCAATGTAGATAGTGCCGTTGTCGATCCTAAGGACTTTTCTGACGACACTTTTGTACATCGCCAATCTGACGTTTGTATCATTCCGCCAAATAGCTTTGTTTTGGCACGTACCGTTGAATATTTCAGAATTCCACGTGATACATTGGTTGTCTGTCTTGGAAAATCTACTTATGCCCGTTGTGGTATTATTGTGAATGTTACTCCGTTGGAGCCTGAGTGGGAAGGTCATGTGACCTTGGAATTTTCCAATACAACGCCATTACCTGCCAAAATATATGCGAATGAAGGGGCGTGTCAGTTCTTGTTCTTCCAAGGGGATAGCGAGCCTGAAGTATCTTATAAAGATCGTGCGGGTAAATATATGGGGCAAACAGGGGTTACACTCCCGCGCCTTTAATTACCATATCTTTGGTTGAGAATTATTTCTAATTGTTAAGAGTAGCTTTTTATCAAAGGCTATATACTCATTTTATGTAAGGTCCCGTTATGGATAGAATCGTCATTCAGGGTGGAAATCGTCTAGAAGGTAAAATTCAAGTTGGAGGCGCTAAGAATGCAGCCCTTCCACTTATGTGTGCGAGCTTGTTAACAGCAGAACCGTTAACTCTTTCTAATTTACCACGATTGGCAGACATTTCTACGCTTGCTAAATTATTGGTTCAACATGGTGTGCAGATCAATATGAATGGCGATGAAAGCTGTAAAGGTGAGGGGACACAGGGCCGTAGCCTTTCTTTATGGGCTAAAGAGATCACTGATACCACTGCACCATATGAGCTTGTTCGTAAAATGAGGGCAAGCATTCTTGTTCTCGGGCCGATTTTAGCACGATGTGGTGAGGCGCGTGTTTCTTTGCCTGGAGGCTGTGCCATTGGTACACGCCCTGTTGATTTGCATTTAAAAGGACTAGAGGCCCTTGGTGCAGAAATAGAACTTGAACAAGGCTATGTGGTTGCTAAGGCACCTGGTGGTTTGGTTGGTGCTGATGTTACATTCCCGTTTGTATCGGTTGGCGCTACTGAGAATTTGATGATGGCGGCCTGTTTGGCTAAGGGTACAACACGCCTTATTAATTCAGCGAAAGAGCCGGAAATTATTGATCTTGCGGAATGTTTGATTGCGATGGGGGCTAAAATTGAGGGAGCTGGTTCTGATACTCTCGTGATTGAAGGGGTTGAAAAACTTCGTGGGTGTGAACATGCGGTCGTTGCTGATCGTATTGAGGCTGGCAGCCTTGCGATGGCAGCTGCGGCAACACGTGGTGATGTGGAATTGATAGGTGGTCGTCTTGAACATTTAGGGTCAGCGGTTGAAGCATTGGAAAAAGCAGGTGTGAAATTTCAAAAAACAGTTGATGGTTTTCGTGTAACCTGTGACGAACTTGTTGGTGCTGATATGATGACGGAGCCATACCCCGGCTTTCCAACGGATTTACAGGCACAAATTATGGCACTGATGACAACAGCAGATGGTGCATCGATGGTCACAGAAACTATTTTTGAAAACAGGTTTATGCATGTTCCTGAATTAACCCGAATGGGGGCGAATATTAATTTGCATGGCCGTTCGGCAATGATAAGAGGTGTCGGTAATTTAACTGGTGCGCCTGTTATGGCGACTGACTTACGGGCATCAATGTCACTGATTATTGCGGGGTTAGTTGCAGAAGGGGAAACGATTGTTAGCCGCATTTATCATTTAGACCGTGGTTATGAACGTCTTGAAGATAAATTGGCCTCTTGCGGAGCTAATATTCGCAGGGAAAAAGAACCCACATAATTATAGGTATTTGATTATTAAGTATTAATAAGCTAACAATATAACATTAACTTCATGTAGAGTATTTGTAATAAACCATAATGACTAAGGTGGAAGATGACCAAGCCCTTAAAATTACTGGCGTTAAAACTTGAAGATATGTCGGTGATTTCTTCTGTTTGCCAAGACGCATTGGTCAGCGTTGCCGATATTAGTTTTTCTCATGAGGACAATAGGTTTGCCCTTATTCTTAGTCGGTTTTGCTGGGAAGATGGTCCTCAACAAAATCAGAAGAATAAACAATATTATAGAACCCATACGGCCATTCGCTTTGATCAAGTAGATTCTGTTGCCTATAAGGGGCTTTCTAAACGTAAATCAGATCAGTTGCTTTCTTTATTGACTATTGCCTATGCACCGCACCAAGCAGGTGAAGAAGAAGAGGGACACATCATGCTGCAATTTGCTGACGATAAAGCTATTCGCCTTAAAATCTCGAAGGTTAATGTAGCTCTTGAGGATGTAGGAGAGCGATGGACTACCCCATGGCATCCAGATCATAAAGAAGCAGATTAAGTGCTAGTGTTCCTATCGTATGTCGCTTTTTACTATGGTGTTTATTCTTGATTAAAAACAGTCAGAAATGCTTTATTTATTGGGCCAGATTTAACCGCTATTTTTAAGTTGTTGTTTAGTATAAATAAAATTTCCCACATATAATATATACAAGTAAATGTGATCACAAAAATCGTTGAAACAAAAATTATAATCATCTAATATTGAGCCGTGATTAAAAGTAATTTTGAAGAATTGAGAAAAGCTCAATCTTTACACATCGGGATATATTAGGAGGGCAAAAGCCATGTTGGTTGGCGTGCCAAAAGAAATTAAAAACCATGAATACCGAGTAGGAATGGTTCCATCATCTGTTCGTGAAATGATACATCATGGGCATAATGTTCTTATTGAAACACTTGCAGGGGCTGGTATTGGATTTTCTGATGAAGATTATGTATCTGCTGGCGCTGAAATAGTAACAACAGCAAAAGAAATATTCGAACGTGCGGATATGATCATTAAGGTGAAAGAGCCTCAGCCCGTTGAATGCGAGATGTTACGCGAAGGGCAATTACTTTATACATATTTACATTTAGCCCCAGATCCAGAGCAAACAAAAGCGTTGGTAAAATCTGGTTGTGTGGCACTAGCATATGAAACAGTTACTGACATAAAGGGCGGTTTGCCTTTATTGGCCCCTATGAGTGAGGTTGCTGGACGCATGGCTGTGCAGGCGGGCGCACATGCCCTCGAAAAGGCTCAAGGTGGACGTGGTACCTTGTTAGGCGGCGTCCCAGGGGTCGCGCCGGGTAAGGTTCTCATCATCGGTGGCGGTGTGTCTGGTACAAATGCGGCGCGTATGGCTGCTGGTATGGGTGCTGACGTTACTATATTGGAACGCAATGTTGATCGTATGCGTTATTTAGACGACGTCTTTAAAGGGACTGTGAAGACGGTTTATTCAACAGTCGACGCATTGGAAACATTGGCTTGTGAAGCAGATCTAGTAATTGGGGCTGTGTTGATACCTGGTGCGGCTGCACCAAAGTTGATAAATAGAGAGCTCCTTAAACGCATGCATAATGGTGCTGTGGTTGTCGATATTGCAATTGATCAAGGCGGCTGTCTTGAAACCTCGCGTCCAACTACACATGCTGACCCTATATACATAGAAGAAGGGGTTGTGCATTATTGCGTGGCAAACATGCCAGGGGGTGTTGCACGTACCTCTACAATCGCCCTAAATAATGTTACTTTACCATTTGCCGTTTCTTTAGCAAATAAAGGGTATAAAAAAGCATTAACAGATGATGTTCATCTTAGAAATGGTTTGAATGTATATAAAGGTAAAGTAACCTATAAAGCAGTTGCTGATGATTTAGGTTATGGATACATACCTGCTGAAGAAGCTTTAAGGTCATAATTGTTTTATTGGAGTAATTCTAAGGTTTTGATGGTGTGTTAAATAATTAACACACCATTTTCTTTTTTAATGTATACTTGTTAGTTGCAGGTTAACATAAATTAACAATAATGTATGGTGTATTAGTTAATAATATATTAAAATACTTCAGTTGATTGAATACTGGGGTGGGGTAATGACAACTAAGAAGATACAAGCATTAGAAAAAATGCTAAAAAAACCTGATGAAAATTTTACCTTATTGGAAAATAGCCCAATAGGTATTTCTGTCGCTGCTCCTTTAAAAAATAAAAGATTTTATACGAACTCTCGTTTTAATGAAATGTTTGCAAGTAGCGGGCTTACAGAAATTTCAATATATGAATCTTTTGTTGATGAATCAGATTTTGAAAATTTCAAACACATGATAACCCATGAGCCAGGAAGAAGTGGCAATATGGAATCTTTGCGTCGAAGTATGGATGGGCGTGAATGGTGGTGTTATCTATCTTGGCATCCTGCCCCTCATTGGGAAGAGGGAGCATTTATGTTCTGGCATTTTGATATAACAGAGCAAAAAGAGAAAAATGCCCTTCTTATCGAAAATGAGAATCGATTATCCCAACAATTATCTGAATTACAAAAGCGCGAAGAAACGCTGGAGTTGCAAGCTAAAAAAATGCAGTCCATGTCAGATGATTTACATATGGCGAAAGATGAGCTTGAACTATTAAATGAACAAAAAGATAGATTTTTTTCCATCATTGCTCATGATTTAAAATCCCCACTTGATGGATTGATGGGATTCACAGAATTAATGATGAATTCTATAGATGGCCTAAGTCGTGACCATATAAAAGAATATGCAAGTTATATACATCGGTCATCACAAGATATGCATAGTTTGCTGATCAGTTTGTTAAGCTGGTCGAGAGTTCAAATGAAGCAAATGAAAGTAAGTTTGAAGAAAACAGATTTAAATTATTTGGTAATGGCGAACATATCCCTCTATGCGCTTATAGCAGGTGCCAAAAATGTTAAAATACAAACTAATATAGATGATAATTTTTATGTTCTCGCTGACGAGGAAATGCTTAGCACTATTTTAAGAAATATTATAAATAATGCAGTTAAATTTTCTCATTCAGGGGATGTTGTTACTATTGATGCAACAAGTAATGATCAGAATATTTTAATCGAAATTTCAGATACTGGCGTTGGAATGTCGCCTGCTCAGATTGAAAAAATATTTGATTTAGGAGCAAGAAGTTCCACTCCTGGCACAGGTGGTGAAACTGGAACTGGACTTGGGCTGCTCTTATGTAAAGAATTTGCTAAAGCCCAAGGTGGAGAGTTCTATATGAGAAGTTTCAAAGGACAAGGAACAAAAGTTAGTCTTGTATTATCTAAGGGATGATAGGTCCAATAAACTTATTGATCGTGATCGAAAACTGCAATCACCTTATTTCCATTGCCTATGTAAGTTAATGTTTTACATAGTTTTTCTGAAATAGGTATCCCCCTGCCGTGAAGACCTTTGATCTCGGAGATATCCTTGTTTAGGAAATCTTTCCATTTAAATCCTTTACCATTATCACAAACAAAAACCACGACTTCGTCTTCATAGCTTTTAATTTCTACCGTAGCGTATTTTTTTAAATATTTTGGGTCTTGCAGGCGTTTATCAATTTCTTCATTAACTTTATCTTGCTCGATAAGGGCTGATTTTTGTGCAAAATTGATATCTAATATTCCATGCTCGATAGCGTTCGTCATAAGTTCCCAAATCACTAAATCTGCACCATCTAAACTTGGGAAGTCATTTAAAATTGATTTAATAATTGACGGCACATCTTTAGGTAATCTAAATTTATACTTTAAACTCTTATGGGTGTCCAATTTTTCTCCCTCTTATATATTACGTTTACAGAAACTTTG
>CBFCZA010000160.1:0-6950 GCA_965602285.1 uncultured Curvivirga sp.
ATTGGAATTTATGGCATCAGTCTATTGGTTGTTTTATCGATGACGTTATTGGCCCTCGTGCCATTTGTCCCTAAAAATATTCAAGTGGCCTTGGCTTTAGTTGCATTTACTATTCCTGTATTATCATATGGCATAGGTGCAAACCGGTTGGCAGATAGGGATGCTCTTTTCGAAGTTCAAACAGGCCCACAACATGGCATGCGGTTGGTGCAATCTGGTATTCCTCAACGTGAAAAATGGGGTAGGGGTTTCCAACGACGCAATTTTGAAAAATTCTTAAGTCTTTCTTTAGATGCACGCCCAGATTGGGTTAAAACTATTATTTGGCCAGAAACCGCCGCGGCCTTTTTTTTGGATGAAAGTCCTATTGCCCTTAAAACCATTGCTAATATTTTACCGAAAGAATGTCATCTATTAACGGGGGCACCAAGGCGCGATTCTCAGGAAGGCAGTAAAACGTCTTATCGTCTTCATAATTCTATGATCGCCGTAGATAACAAGGGAGAGGTGGTGGAAATTTATGATAAATCTCATCTTGTACCTTTTGGGGAATATGTCCCATTAAAAGAGTGGCTGCCCATTGATAAAATTACATCAGGGGCCGTTGATTATTCTCCTGGGGTTGGCCCCCGAAGTTTGAAGGTTGGGCATTTACCTCTTGTTGGCCCATTGATTTGCTATGAGGTTATTTTCCCAAATGATATTATTAACAAATCACAGCCGCCCAAATGGCTTTTAAATTTAACCAATGATGCGTGGTATGGGGAAACATCAGGCCCACATCAACATTTAGAAATCACTAGAATGCGGGCGATAGAACAGGGGTTGCCAGTGATACGTGCGGCAAATACTGGTATGTCTGCCATCATTAATGCTTTTGGTGAAATTTCTCAAAAGCTACCTCTGAATGTTGAAGGTGTCATCGACTTTTATCTTCCAAAAAGCTTAAAAGACCAAACGATGTTTCAGAAGTATGGTCAAGGCGCCTTTCTGATTTTGATGGGTTTATGGGTAATGATCTTAGGCGTTATTTACAAAAGAGACCTAAAATAGAATTCATAAGATTATATATGGCTATTTAGTAGAATTTTATCTAACTTGACGATTAATAAGTGGTTGCGTAATAGTTACCTAAGGATTGTATAGAGTGAGGGCTCGTTTAATGTCACAAGAAGATAATGATAAAAAAAACCCAAAGGTCATTCCAGCAGGAAGACCGGGCGTTCCCAATCCTGTTGATATTCATGTAGGTGCGCGTGTTCGATTACGTCGTACTTTATTGGGATTAAGTCAGGAAAAGCTGGGAGAGGCTATTGGCCTTACATTCCAACAGGTTCAAAAATATGAACGCGGTACGAACCGTGTAGGGGCAAGCCGCCTTTATGATTTATCACGTGTTTTAGATGTACCATTGCAATTCTTTTATGATGACATGCCGTCAGAAGTTTCCGATCAGGCCCCGCGTTTGCGTGCAGGCCTTGCTGATGCGCCTACACCTGAATTTGAGGCAGATCCAATGGCGAAACGCGAAACATTGGAATTGGTACGTGCATATTACAAAGTAAAAGACCCTGTGGTTCGTAAACGTATTTTCGAATTATGTAAGGCGATGGCAACGGCTTCTCATGAAGATGAAGAAAGCTCAATCTAGAACCTCAAATGTTATGTTGTTTTAAATTAGTGTTTGTTGATTTTATATTCAAAATAAAGTATTTTATTTAATAGAATATAGGAACAAGGGGCGCTTTTATGATAAATAAATTACCGACCATTGGCTTTATTGTCCTTGCAGGCTGTCAGACAATGCAGATGTCTGAAAGTGCTATAGATGCGGCAAATCCCGATGCGCTTCCTACTAAAACCGTTACAAATTTTAGCGACGCAATATCTTGTATGGATAGAATGCTTGGTAAGGCAAAAATCAAGGGTATTATGGTCACGGCTGATAATATCCCTGATGCCACAGGAAAGATAAAAGGTGGCACGAAAGAAATGTTGATTACAACACTTTCGTCCATGGCTGCAACAAGTGAGGCCATCGATTTTATTTCCTATGGAAGCGACCTTGGAGGTATCGGAAATCTAACGCAATTTAATTCTGCTAACAAAGCCGAACGACCAGATTTCTTTATCCGTGGTGCCATCACTCAAGCTGATAAAAATGTTCAACAAGAACAACAAGGCGGTGGCCTTGATGTTGGTTTTGCCAATGCGTCATTATATCAAGATAGCGGTGCCGATTTAATTTCCTTAGACCTTAATGTGGGCCTGGTTCGGAATTTAAAAATCGCCCCTGGTATTAATTCCCGAAATACAATTGTTGTTGGGCGTAAAGGCCAATCTGGTGAGATTGGTGCGACCATTCAAAAGCTTGGGGTTATGTATAGTGTAAATATGATGGAAGCGGAAGGAAGCCATCAGGCCTTGAGGACATTGGTTGAACTGGGTTTGGTGGAAATCGTAGGAAAAATGACAAAACTTCCTTATTGGCGATGCCTTGGTACTCAAGCAGACACAACATATATGGCAAGTAAAACACCAGACCTTTCACAAGATTCCATTGTTTATAAAGAGCTAAAAAAGGTGGGGAAGCTTAATTATCGTAGTGAATATGATAAGCCTGCATTATTAGCGAAAACAGTCGATATATGGGGCGCACAACGTCATTTATCTAAACTGGGCTATCGTCAAAATGATCCAACAGGGACGTTTGACCGCAAAACGGCAAAGCAAGTAAAAATGTTCCAAAGTGATATTGGTATCCCTGTGACGGGTATTATTGATTTGGAAACATATAACTTCTTAATTCAAGAAAGCACAGCCACTGCTACGCCTAATGAAATAAATAACACGAACAGCCCTCAAAAATCTGAGGATGATGGGAAATCAAGGTTCAATTGAACCTAGCCTTAATTAAATCGAGATTTTTCTTCTGGTTCTGTGATGATTGGCATTTTTAAGGTCGGTTCTGCATCGCTAGGATTGTTACCTGCATCAAATTGTAAGAGATTTGAACCTATTGTGGCTGAAGGTGTTGTTGTTTGCAGGACTTGCGTTAAAATGCTGCCTTCACGTTTTAAGATATCCCCATAAATATCATGACTTATCATTCCATCCACACGATAACCTTCTTCTTTTTGATATTCTTCAAATGAGGAGATGAAAAAAGCATCAACGCTGCTATCCATAGTGATGTTATTGAACCCTTTGAACTGCATTATTTTTTTCAAAGTTATGATTTCATCATCATTTAATGCAACATTGGCAATTTTTTGAGCGACTTGGAGGGTGATGTTTCCCATCTTTTCTTCATCAATTTGTTGAGTATTTTCAACTGATGCAGCTTGAGTATTTTGTGGTGCCGGTTCTGGGGTATTATTTTGCTGTTGTTGCTGTGCGGCTTGAATTGCAGCTTTGCGTGCATTCATTTTTTGAACACGTATACGAATTTCAGCAACGGCCTTAGAATTACCATATTGCGTTTTGAAAGAAGCGGGATCCCAACCGTTGGCAACTAAATCATCAAACATTAATAGATTTAAATACAATGTTTCATCTGGACGACCATCTGCGATTAAACCGGCTTGTGCTTCGTAAGTAGCGATGGCTTGTTGCAGTTCTTGTGTTAGCTCTTCAACGACAGGTCCTTTATAAGTTTGCCTTCCTGTCATCCTTTCTGAGAAATAACGGTGCACTTCTTTTTGGGACATTTTATAGTAGTCAGTTACGGCATTTGCGCGGGCGATGGTATCAACTGAAGTTAGGTTTAAACATTTCCAGTAAGGAATATTTGCAAGTTTTCCCACCAATTCTACTAATCCTAATTCCATTAAAGTACGAACTGCTTGATGTTTCCCTTCGCTTTTGCCCATGTTGACGCTGAAAATCATGCCAGAGTTTTCGATCAACCCACCGGCTTCCGCTGCTGTTCCAGATTTATTCACCGCAATAGTATTTCGGGAATTTACCCCATTTACAATTTTCAAATCTCTAACCCGACCAAGGTTTAAATCCAACGTGATTAAATCTGAGCTATCATTACTTGAAAGACCACCAGAGCCATCTGTGAAATCGGCATTTCCGCCCATTTGGGATTGAACTGCGCTTTTGTCGGCTTGGGTAATCGCGCCTCGAATGAAAAAGTCTGGAACCTGAATGTCAAATACGCCGCGTTGACCACTATTTTGTTGGGCTAAATCTAATATGGTACTGTTTTCAACACTGAAATCTACAAAATCGATGGCATCACTTCTTGTCGCCATAGAGGAAAGAGTGCTGATGAGTATTTCTTTTGTGCCGCCACCAACACGCCCTGTTGCATCAGGAATTGCTTCGGCTGCAAGAACAATTTTTGCTGCGCCATTGGCACCAGAATTCAAAAGCATTAAATCCATACAGGCAACAGCATCACTAAAATTACTGACGTTTCGCACCGCCATGCTTTTGGGTGTTGCTGCTTCTATTACCTCGTCTTTGCCATCTATTTGGCTGGTGGTTTGGCAGGCTGTGATGGCTGCAAATGCTGCGCCTAAGGTAATTGCTTTTAATTTCATATCGTACCAACTAGCAGTTAGAGCCCATATTGATAACGGGGCCAGTTATAATGATTGTTTTTTTCTTTTGTAAATTATTTAAAGGACTTGATGTGTCATCATTGCCAATATTAATGCCATCACAATTTGTATTGGAACTTACATCGTTTTGATTGCCCATTTCCTTTTTACGCTTTTTCTTATCGCGCATTTCATCGATGCGATAGTTCATAACTGCAATATTGCTTTCATTATCTAATCCGGACAAAGGACCTGCGGCTTTCGCAGGTGCTATGGAAAGGCTTAAACTTAGGCAGAATAGGCCTCCCATCGTTATTAGTCCTAAAGTATGAATTTTAGTCATTGTCTATACTTTCATTTCTATACAGCGTGTCAGTTAACATCTTACGGGTTTCCAACTGCTCAAGCTCATGCCAAATGTTGGCATTTTCCAACCGTTTATACACACGAATGCTGCTTCAACGCCGCTGCCAATATTCACATTTGAACTTTGCCCTGGTGTTGCAGTATTGATCACGGGTCCGAAAACATACGTACGTGCAGTGCCGTTTCCGATATTTGTTTCTGCATTTGCTGCAACGCCAAGGGCAGAATTAATCACGGCTGATGTTTTTACATTGGTGTTGCCACCAGATGTATTACCGATACCAACTTTCGCACGAGTTCCCCCACCTAAAGCAGAATTAATAATTACACCCGTATCCACACGCGCATGACCACCATTACTGGCATTACCAACTTTGGTAGAGGCAGTAGATCCAGCACCAGCAGCTGTATTAATAATCACGCCACTGTTTACTTTCGTTGTGGAATTATTACTGGCATTTCCAACCTTCACACTTGCGTTTACACCAGTTCCAAGCGCGGAGTTAACGATCAGTTTACTATTCACTGTTGCATTTGAATTGCCGCTGGCATTTCCTACATCAACAGTGGCACGGGTGGCTGTCCCAGCTGCTGTATTTATGATGACATTACTTCTAACATTACAAGAAGAGTTCTCAGAAGCATTACAAACCTTTACTTTGGATTGATTGATACTACCCGCTGCAGTGTTGATAATAATATCGGAACGTACTTGTGCATCGCCGCCGGTATTGGTTGTTCCCACATTCACCGTAGCACTATTCACAGATCCCGCAGACGTATTAATGACCGTTTTGACGTTAGTGGTCGTTTCACTGGATTGTGCAAATACACCACCCGTGAAAAGACCATAGACGATCATGGTAGAGATCAAATATTTTGTTTTAATCTTCATAATAAACACCAATTCCCAACCACTAGATCCCAAAAGTTAAGATTCAATTTTCTTTATGGATTAGTCAGAACCGATAGTGCCAATATTGACTTCTGCATTATTCGCAGTTCCCGCCGCGGTATTAATGATATTGTCCACATTGGTGTTGATGGCCACATTACCGCCAACAGATCCGCTTTTAATGCTACCTACTGATACTTTAGCAGTATTTGCGGTGCCTGCGGCAGTGTTGATGATGTTATCAACATTGCTTTGTATATTTACATTTCCACCAACATTACCGCCGGAAATTGTGCCAACATCTACAGATGCTGTATTCGCAGTTCCTGCCGCCGTATTGATGACATTATTTAAATTAGAATCTACTTGAACATTCCCACCAACATTCCCACCAGATAATGTAGATACATTTACGGAGGCTGTATTTGCAGTGCCTGCGGCTGTATTTATGATGTTATCTGCATTGGTGTTTAAAGTTACATTTCCACCGGCACTACCACCACTTATACTACTTGCTGAAACTTCAGCTGTGTTAGCGGTCCCCGCCGCCGTATTAATGATGTTACCCACTTGGGTATTCACGTTCACATTCCCACCAACATCGCCACCAGTAAGGCTGCTTGCGGTTACAGATGCTGTATTTGCAGTTCCCGCCGCCGTATTAATGATGTTATTCACTTGCGTGGTAGAATTAAGGTTCCCGCCAACAGTTGCATTTTCTACAGTGCCTACAGTGACGCTAGCATCATTTGCCGTTCCGGCTGCTGTATTAATGATGTTATCTGCTTGAACATTGATGGAGGCATTGCCACCAATAGAACCGCTTTTTATTGAGGCCGCATCAATTGTGGCATTATTTGCTGTACCAGCTGCCGTGTTGATTACATTGTCGACCTTGGTCTCCAATTCTACATTCCCCCCAACTTCTTGCGCTATTGCCGACGCAGGTAAAATTGAAATTGCAGTTATCATTAGTATCTTTTTTAAATTATACATTTATCGTCCCTCTTCACTCTTAGAAACAGCCAATAGTTCGCTATCTCAGCATACATTAGAATCACGTGTTATGCAATAAAATTGACTAAAATTGACCTACATAGAAACTATATTTTAAAAAACAATGTAAATCCCTCATA
>CBFCZA010000161.1:0-6877 GCA_965602285.1 uncultured Curvivirga sp.
CGGTTGTGGATTTTCAGGCTTATCTTCTGCCCTCCATCTCGCGGAGATGGGGTATAAGGTTATCTTGCTTGAAGGTATGCGTATAGGGTGGGGGGCTTCTGGTCGAAATGGTGGTTTGGTTTGTACTGGTCAACGCAAAGGCCAAGATGAATTAGAAGAAATGTTAGGGCAAGATAAAGCTGATTTATTATGGAATTATGCAGAAGAAGCAAAGACCTTGATGAAGGACTTGATCAAGAAACATGACATTTCCTGCGATTATAAGCCCGGCGTATTAACATGCGCATATAAACCTTCGCACCAAGAATGGTTGAAAGATGAAGTTGCACATTTAAACAATCGTTACAGCTATGATTCTATTCGCTATGTGGAGAAATCCGATCTACGCGGAATGTTGGCATCTGATAAATATCATGGGGCTGCCTTAGATATGGGGGCTGCGCATATTCATCCGTTGAATTATGCACTTGGCCTTGCAAATGCGGCAGAGACAGCAGGTGTAGATATCTATGAAGATAGTAAGGTTTTACATCAAGAAAGCTTAACAGAAAATAATTTGGTGAAAACAGAAGAAGGCCAAGTTACGGCTAAATTTGCGGTGATAGCATGTAATGGTTATCTAGAAAAACTTGATAAGCGCCTTGCCCCTAAAATCATGCCTATTAATAATTTTATGGTTGCGACGGAACCTTTAGGGGAAGAGGCCGCACGGGCTTTAATTCGGGATGATGTGGCGGTGGATGCGACCAAATTTGTAGTTGATTATTATCGCTGCTCTGCCGATCACCGTTTGTTATTTGGGGGTGGGGAAAATTATTCCAGTAAGTTCCCAACGGATATAAAAAGTTTCGTACGCAAATATATGTTGGATGTATTCCCCCAATTAAAAGATATAAATCTTGATTTTGGATGGGGCGGGACACTGGCGATCACCTTGAACCGCATGCCAGCCTTTGGTCGATTAGAGAAAAACACCTTTTATGCATTAGGGTTTTCAGGGCAAGGTGTACTTTTGACTACAATGGCTGGTAAGATCATTGCTGATGCTGTTGCTGGAACTGCAGAACGTTTTGATGTTTTCGCTAATGTGCCAACACCACATTTTCCCGGAGGAACATTACTTCGTTATCCTGGCTTGGTCGCAGGGATGCTTTATTATTCACTCAAGGATAAGATTGGAAGTTGATGAAAATTTTATTGATAGGGGCTACTGGTTATATTGGCGGTGCAATTTTAAAGGAATTGTTACGTCACGAATATCATGTGGTTGCCTTAACCCGATCTAAGGAGGCGGAAGCCAAGCTTTATTCCTATGATGTAGAGATTTTACGTGGGGATATAAAAAAGCCAGATGATTGGGTTGAAGTTCTCCATAATGTTGATGGTGTTGTGCATGTGGCTGCAACTTTTCAAGACGATATGGGGGATGTGGACCGGACCTTAATGGCGTCTATCCTCAAAGAAAGTGATAAGTTATCAAAGCCGATTAAGTTTATATATACGGGTGGTGTATGGTTGTACGGCAACACCGGTGGTGAAATTTTGGATGAAACAGCACCTTTTAATTCCATTCCCTCTTTTAACTGGATGCTTGATGGATGGAAAGAAGCACAGAGTGCTAAAAACTTAACGGCGATATTTATGCACCCCGGTATGGTTTATGATGAAATAGGTGGTACTTTGGATTTGTTTATTTCATCTGCAAAAAACCAAAAACAAATTGAAGTATGGGGTTCTACAGATATTAATTGGTCAATGGTTCATCGGAATGATTTGGCTGTGGCCTATAGATTTGCGCTTGAAAAAGGTGAGGGTAACCAAAGTTATATTGCCTCAAATGGCGGTGGCGTATGTGTGCATGACATTGTTTCTGTCTTGCAAGAAGCCTTTAAACTATCCAAACCTTTTAATATTAGAAGTACTCAATCAGTCTTATCTGAACATGGTGAATGGGCAGAAGGTTATCTGTTAAATCAAAGTTTATCGTCTAAGAAAATAGAAAATGATCTTGGCTGGTCGCCTGTTTATCAAGGTTGTTGTGATGGATTGAAGGATTATTTTGATCAAAATTAAAAAGGTAAATAGATTATTTTAAATGCTGTAAATATTCCATTACTTCATTTTCTTTATAGTTATCCGCAAAATATCCATCGATGCATAATGCATCCTCAAGTTTACGTTTATATTCATCTCTAGGAATTTCAATTGCCCCAAATTGCATTAAATGATCGTTTAAAAACTGGGTATCCATTAGGGTGAAACCAGCAAAGTTCAGACGAGCCATCATATGGACAAGGCCTATTTTGCTTGTGTCTCTGGCGCGACTAAACATACTTTCCCCAAAGAATGCACCACCAAGGGCGATGCCATAAAGGCCACCTACTAAGCGATCTTCATCCCAAACCTCAACGGAATGTGCACGGCCTTTTATGTGAAGGGATGTATATAAGCTTAAAATTTGATCGTTGATCCAAGTCTGCGGGCGGCTTTCCGTTTCTTCTGCACATCCTGCCATGACGGCTGAAAAGTCTACATTAAAAGTGACGTTGTATTTCTGCTGCCTTATGGTTTTTTTTAGGCGACGCGGGATGTGAAAACTTTCAAAAGGAATAATCCCTCTCATTTTTGGATCTAGCCAAAAGAGTTCCTGATCATCGCGATCTTCTGCCATAGGAAAAACACCAACAGCATAGGCCTGTAGTAACATTTCAGGTGTGATGTCTAAAGATTCCAATGATTTTCTATCCTAAAGTTCATTTGAAATTATCATAGGGTTATTTTTGAATGATGGAAATAATAAAGGCCGCTCAAATAGAGAGCAGCCTTTATCGATTTACATAATTAAATGGGTTATTTTAAACCCATCAATTTTTCAAGCCAATGGATATCATAGTCGCCACTAGCAAAGGCTTCTTCATGAATAAGCCTCTGATGCAATGGGATCGTGGTATGGATACCGCCAATCACATATTCGCCCAGGGCGCGATCCATTCTTATCAAGCATTCTTCACGGGTGTCTGCGTGAACAATAAGCTTTGATACAAGGCTGTCATAATAAGGTGGAATTGAATAACCAGAATATAAATGGCTATCAACACGAACCCCAAGACCACCAGGTGCATGGTAATCTGTGATTTTACCTGGTGATGGCATGAATGTTTCTGGATGTTCCGCCGTAACACGACATTCCATTGAATGGCCGTTCAATTTTATGTCTTCTTGTTTGAAGGAAAGTTTTTCACCTGCAGCAACACGAATTTGCTCACGTACCAAATCAATACCACAAATCATTTCTGAAATAGGATGCTCAACTTGTAAGCGTGTGTTCATTTCGATGAAGAAAAACTCTCCTCGTTCATAAAGAAATTCAATTGTGCCGGCACTGGCATAACACATTTCTTTCATGGCATCGGTAACTGTCTTGCCAATTTTTTCACGTGCGGCTTGATCAAGTGCAGGTGATGGTGCCTCTTCAATAACTTTTTGATGACGTCGTTGTACTGAACAATCACGTTCCCAAAGGTGAACGCAATTTCCTTGCCCATCGCCAATTAATTGAACTTCAATATGACGAGGTTCACCAAGGTAACGTTCCATGTAAACCGCGTCATCACCAAATGCGACTTTAGCTTCTGTTCGGCAAATATTGTAAGCTTCTGCAACTTCATCAATATTGTTGGCAACCATCATTCCACGACCACCGCCGCCAGAAGCAGCCTTAATGATCAATGGGAAACCAATTTCTTTAGCGTTAGATAAGGCATCTTCAACTGTATCAACGCCACCATCACTACCAGGAACAATAGGAATGCCAAGACGCTTTGCCGCTTCTTTGGCTTCGATTTTGTCACCCATCATACGTAAATGCGCAGGGCTTGGACCAATCCATGTGTGGCCATGCTCTTCTACCATTTCGGCGAATTCAGCATTCTCTGATAGAAAACCTACGCCGGGATGGATCGCATCTGCACCTGTAATATTTGCAGCTGTTAAAATCGCAGCTTTGTTCAAATAAGATTCAGCAGGGGATGGGGGGCCAATACAGACGGCTTCGTCTGCTAGGCGCACATGCATTGCTTTTTCATCCGCAGTGGAATGAATGGCAACGGTTTGAATGCCCATTTCTTTACAGGCACGATGGATACGAAGTGCAATTTCACCTCGGTTTGCGATCAGTACTTTTTTGAACACTGATTTATCTCCAACTCAAAGAGTGTTATCAGAAATTATTCAATTACGACTAGTGGCTGCCCAAATTCAATTGGTTCAGCATTCGCAACCAAAATTGCTTTTACAGTACCAGATTTAGGTGCAGGAATTTGGTTCATAACTTTCATCGCTTCTATGATGACAAGTGTCTGACCTTCCGTTACTGCATCACCTTCTTTAACAAAGTTAGGTGTGTCTGGATTTGCGGCCAAATAAACAGTGCCAACCATTGGCGATTTAACTGCACCGGGGTGACTGTCCATAGAAGCAGGGGCTACTGCTTCCGCAGGTGCTACTGCCACAGGAGCCGCGCCAGCTGCAGGGGCGGCGGCCATTGGTGCTGCCATCATTGGTGTTTGCAATGCAGATGCTTTGCTGAGGCGGATCGAATAATCATCATGAACGATTTCGACTTCTGCTAAGTCTTTTTCATTCATCATATCAGCAACTTTGCCAACGCTTTCTGCATCAAATTTAAACTTACTCATGACATTCCTTTTGTTTATATGTGTCACTTAGACCTAATTGTTATATATAGGTTTGAATTTTATTATTTCAAATGTGCTTTTATGCCATCAATTGCCATATCATAGCTAACCACACCAAAACCGCATATCATTCCTATAGCCACAGGGCTTATATAAGAATGGTGGCGGAATTTTTCACGTGTATGGATGTTGGACATATGTACTTCTATTGTAGAAGTCTCACTGGCCAATATCGCATCGTGAATAGCTACGGAAGTGTGGGTGTAAGCACCTGCATTAATAATGATACCGTCATAATTCTCTCGGGCTTCTTGAATCCAAGTCACTATTTCGCCTTCAATATTACTTTGCTTACAAGTGATATTTAGGTCTAGCGCTTTTCCCTTAGCAATACAGCGTGTTTCTAAATCTGCTAAGCTATCAGACCCATAGACTTCTGGTTGGCGCAAGCCAAGCATGTTCAAGTTAGGTCCGTTTATAATCAAAATATTATTAGAAGACATGAATTTAAATTCTCAGTTTGTTACTGTAATAAAAGTTGATCAGTCGTTGTAAGGAAATCTAGACTCTAGATAAATATGCACATTGCACGAAAGCAAGTTATAGCAGTGCCCCGCCATATGTAAAAGAAAGAAATTGGTTGTAGTAGGGAAAATTTATAAAGGTCTATCGACTTAATTTGGCCCTATTACTTGATTAATTTCAGGCCAACTGTGAAAGTGCATCTTGAATTTAATTGAAGGGTATGATCCTTTCAGAAAGCGCTTAAAAAGAGGAAGTATTTGAAATGCCAAAAAAGATTGCTCCATTTGGTAGTTGGCCTTCTCCTGTTACGACGGATGTAATAACCCAAGGAGCCGTAGGGCTAGGGCAAATTATGTATGGTGGAAGTCAAGTTTATTGGCTAGAAGGGCGCCCGCAAGAGAAAGGTCGGGGGGCTTTGGTGCGGGCAATGCAAAATGGCGAATCGCCTCAAACCATTTTACCAAAACCGTATAATATTCGAACACAAGTACATGAATATGGCGGTGGCGCTTTTACATTAGACACTAAAAAGGTTTATTTTTCAGATCCTGAGGCAAAAGCAGTTCTATGTGGTGATATAGAAACAGGAGAAATATCCAAAATAATTGATAATCGAAATTTCTATTTCGCTGACTTTCAAATCGACAGGAGACGAAATCAATTAATTTGTGTGTCTGAAGAACATTCAATAGAAGGGGAGGATGCTATTGGGCGGATTTCAGCATTATCCCTTGATGGTAACTTAACCCATTTAGTTGAAGGGGCTGATTTTTACAGTTCCCCCCGCGTTTCTCCTGATGGATTAAGTATTTGTTGGATCGAATGGTCTCACCCAAATATGCCATGGGATGGCAGTAGGTTGATGAAGGCGCGTATAGAGATTGATGGGCGCATTAATCGGGTAGAACAGATTGCAGGTGGGGACAACATCTCTGTCATCCAACCAGAATATAGCGCCAATGGTGTCCTATATTATGTTTCTGACGAAAGCGGTTATTGGAATATCTATAAATATGCACAGACCCCAACTCATTTTCCTATTGAGGGGGATTGTGGATATCCCCATTGGGTATTTGGGATGCGTAGTTATGCTATTCTTAGTGATGGGCGTCTAGTCGTTGCTAATTCCGTTAAAGGGGACTGGCGATTAAGTGTTCTTTCTCCAGATACTGGAACGTGGGATCACTTGGATCTGCCGTGGGTTACTTTTGATTCCATCGTCGCGCAGGGTATGGAAGTTGCCTTTCATGGTGGACGAGCTGATGGACCTGATGAAATTGTAACTTTAAATATTGAGAACTTGAAATCTGAAGTCTTAATGGCTTCGTCTCATGTAGAAATCCCAAAAGGCTCTATTTCTATTGCCAAAACAATCACTTTTCCCACCAAAGAAGATGAAAATGGCAATCCACGAGTTGCTTATGCAAATTATTATCCTCCAGCCAATGTGGATTATGAGGCGCCCTCTGACGAACTGCCACCAGTTATTGTACGCAGCCACGGTGGACCAACGGGTCAATCTACTGCTGTATTTTCATTGAAATACCAATATTGGACAAGTCGTGGATTTGCAGTGTTAGATGTGAACTATAGTGGAAGTACTGATTATGGTCGTGAATATCGTGATCGTCTTGCAGGTAATTGGGGTGTTTTAG
>CBFCZA010000162.1:0-6870 GCA_965602285.1 uncultured Curvivirga sp.
TTTCATTGATTTCTCAACAGCCAAAGCCGTAAACATTTTGCCTACTGAACAATCAGTACCAACAGCCAAAATACGTTTACCTGAACGACGTGAACCTTTAGCAACAGGATAATCTTCTGTTGGGTGGCGCACATCAAATAAAGAACGACCAAGTTCGTCTGCTTTGTTTTTGATCTCTGGAATATCAACCAATTTAGTATGAAGGCCACTTGCGATGTCCATGCCTAATTCCAAAGCAAGAATCAAACTTTCTTTCCAGCTATCAGGAATAAGACCACCACGGTTAGCAACGCCAACAACGACAGTTTTAACACCAGCCTTCGCAGCTTCTTCAATAGACATTTCTGTCAATTCAAGATCAGCCCCACAGCCTTCTAGGCGGAATTGACCGATACACCAATCAGGGCGCCATTTAGCAACACCATTTGCAACCTTTGCAGCCAGTTGATCTGGTGCATCACCCAAAAACATTAGATATGGATGTTGAATATTCATCGTAAAAAACTCCTAAGCTTAAAGCCTTATAAATCCCTGTAATCCAAAGACCAGAAACGGTGTTAAAAGTAATGGTCCAGTCCAAATAAATTAAATGGTCCAGAAATCACAAATGTGATCACAGATTGAATTGCACTGTTTCTAGCAGAAGAAAATAGTTGCGCCAATGCGTAAAAGCGTCAAATTATGTGTAAAAACGTCAAGTTGGCAAAGTTATTGCGAATAATCTAGAAGTAGATAAACTGTTTGATAAATAGGAGTTATAGCATCTATGGACGAGACTAATCCTAAGGGGTCATTAACGGTCACAGCAGAAGAATTATTATATTCTGCAGATCCTGCTGATTCGACACAAGTGATGAAAGATAGTCCGTTCCCAAAGCAAGATTGGGACGCTGCTATTGCTGCGACCAGATTTGGTTATGGTGCACGTCCCGGTGAATTAGGCATTATAGCCCAAGACCCTATGGGGTGGCTGTTTCGTCAAATCGAAGATAATTCAAAACCTAAATCACTAGATGGTTTGACTAAGAATAGTGACTATTTGCAAGACTTCATGAAGGCAGAAAATAAAGGCACAAAAGCCATTGATGCGTTTTATTCCTCTGCACGCCAAACAGCCATGTTTGAAATTGGGCAACATGAACTTCTGACGTTTGAATCTAAAAACCCGTTTAGAGAGCGCCTTGTGCGTTTCTGGATGAACCAATTCAATTTATCAGGGCAAGATAGCACCATCTATCCAATGACCGTTCAATTTGAACGTGAAGTCGTTCGCCCCATGCTGAACCGTAGTTTTTACCATATGCTTTTGGCAGCTTATCGCCACCCAGCAATGCTTATCTATCATAATAATAACAAGAATATTGGGCCTACATCTCCGACGGGGCGCGGCACTAAACTCTCCTTGAACGAATCTATGGCACGTGAAATTTTAGAACATCACACCATGGGCCCCCAAGGCGAATATACCGAAGATGACATTTCAAGCCTATCAGCGATGCTAACGGGGTGGTCTGTTGGCGGGCTAGGATCAAAGAAAGCTGGAAAATTTCAGTACCGTTCAGAATGGCATGAAGGTAATTCCAAACGTTTCTTGGGACGTATTTACCCAGAAGCGGACACCATGGAAGTGGAAGCAGCCCTAGATAAAGTTGCACGAAGCCCTAGAACGGGCTGGCGTCTTGCAGAACGAATGGCCAAGGAATTCATCACAGACACCCCCTCAGAAGCCCTATTACGTGATATGACCGATGGCTTTGTAAAATCAGGCGGAAATCTAATGGGACTTGCCCATGGCATGATCACCTCTAAACATGCATGGGACCCTATGCTGGGAAAACTAAAATCCCCTCAACATTTGGTTGTTTCTAGTTATAAAGCCCTCGATAAAGTCCCTGCAAACGGACGTGAATTAGTACGTCAGCAAACTCTGTTAGGACAACCACCCTATCAAGCCTCTGAAAAAGCAGGATGGCCGACACAATCAAGCTTTTGGGCAGAACCTGATCTTTATCAAGAGCGCCTCCATTGGTTAAAAAATATTGTGCATTCAAATAATTTACGCATGCCACCGGTGACACATGGCATAGAAATCATTGGGCCACGCCTAAAACCATCTACGGCGCGTTATATGTCGGTTGCCCCTAGTGATTATGAAGCATTAGCTTTATTATTTTCCAGCCCAGAATTTCAACGGGTTTAGGAAGGATTAAAATCATGAACAACGACCTTCTTAATAAAGCCACCCAGCAGAACTTAAACCGTAGAAGTTTTTTATCTGGCGCGGCAGCCCTAGCAACCACAAGCATCCTTCCTATTGGCAATTTATCTTTTGCAAATACGACAGGGGCTAAAAAATTAGTTGTCGTCTTATTACGTGGTGGATTAGATAATTTAGCTCTATTCCCGCCGATGGGCGATGAAAATTATGCCAAGAAGCGAAAAAATCTTGCCCTTCCTTCCTATAACATGCCGGGGGCACCCATAAAATTAAACAGCCTCTTTGGCCTGCATCCCATGGCCGAAGCCTTCTATCCATTTTGGGCACGAAAGGAAATGACCTTCATCCCTGCAGTTGGCTTACCTAATAAAGATGGCAGCCATTTTTCCGGACAGGAATTATTAGAAAGCGGCCTAGGTAATATCGGTAGCGATGGCACTGGTTGGTTAGGCCGTGCCTTGAAACTTCAAAATAGCAAAATGGAAGATTCTTTTTATATTGGAAAACATCTACCTCTGATTTTGCAGCCTACGCCGAATGGTGCAAATTCCTTGCAGTTTAATCCAGCGGATGTTTCCGAAGGGTACGATCAACGCTTACAACTCATCCATAATAGTGACCAGCTCCTAGGCCCAATTTTAAGCCAAGCTTTCCATAAACAAGACGCCCAATTAAATCGACTTGCACAGGATGATAAGTTTTCAGGAAAATCAGCAGAATCTATCATCAGTTTTGAACAAGCCGCATCCGTCACAGGTAAAGCCTTGGCAAGAAAAAATGGGCCGAATATCGCTGTTATTGAAACTTCTGATTGGGATATGCATGAAGACCAAGGCACAACCAACGGAAAATTAGCCCGTCGTTTTGCCGCACTATCTGGTGGAATTGAGGCGATGGTTTCTGCAATGAACCAAACCAGCATCGATAATATTTGGAATGACACCGTCGTTGTTATTGCCAGTGAAGCAGGACGTAGCATTGCCCCGAACGCCCGAAATGGCACGGACAATGGTCATGGAACAAGTATGATCTTACTTGGCGGTGCTGTTTTAGGTGGGAAAGCCGTCGGTACATGGCCCGGCCTTTCTGATACACAGCTTCATAATAAAAAATCACTGGCTTATACTGTGGATATGAGAGCCGTATTTAAACGAGTGCTACAAGATCACCTAAAGATTGATCGTGGATCACTAGATCGTATTGTTTTCCCTAATAGTGCAAATATCACCCCGCTTAAGGGACTAATAAAATAATTTACGACGATTACTTAGTAAAGCTTTTAAGGCCTGACTTATAACGATTCATTTTCCTCTTCTATTTTGCACTGCAACATGATAGAAGAATTCATCTTATGAATATTTTGAAGCATCAAATTTACGCTTTTCAAAATTGCTTGAGCAGAATTCAGACCAGGAGAGAAAAATGAGTAAGACTCCGGCTAAATTGCCACGCCGCCTTAGTGTTCCAGACGCCCGTGCCCGTAAAGGTAAAGAGCCTCTGGTAGTCCTAACATCCTATACCGCCCCTATTGCGAAAATCGTTGATAAGCATGCAGACATCATTCTTGTAGGTGATTCATTAGGTATGGTTATTTACGGTATGGAAAACACATTATCTGTTACGATGGATATGATGATTAATCATGCGAAAGCAGTTACAAAAGCTTCACAAAATGCAATGATTGTTGTTGATATGCCTTTTGGTTCTTTTGAAGAATCAAAGGAAGTAGCCTTTCGTAACGCGGCCCGCCTCATGTCTGAAGGTAATGCGAATGCAGTCAAAATTGAAGGTGGAAAAGACGTTGCAGAAACAGTTGATTTCCTAACCCGGCGCGGCATCCCCGTTATGGGCCATGTTGGACTTATGCCCCAACGCGTACAAGCTATGGGTGGCTTCCGTGCACAAGGGAAAGACAGTGAATCTGCCCAAGAAATCCTTGAAGATGCTCTCGCAATTCAAGCTGCGGGCGCATTCAGTGTTGTGATTGAAGGCGTGATGGAACCTGTTGGTAAAAAAGTAACTGAAGTCTTAGAAATTCCAACTATTGGTATTGGCGCCTCTGCTGCTTGTGATGGCCAAGTTTTGGTCATTGATGATATTTTAGGAATTTTTGATGAATTCAAACCTAAGTTTGTGAAAAGATACGCAAATTTAGCAAATGACATTAATGATGCCATTGAAACATTTTGTGACGAAGTTCGAACAGGTGCATTTCCTACAGATGAACATTGCTTTGGAACTAAATCCGCAGCGAAACCTGTGAAATTATAATTAAGATATACTAACTGTAATAAGTTTTTTAGATGTCAAAAATTCAAATCATTCATAACATTTCTGAAATTAGAGATGCTATTTCAACATATAGGAAACAAGGTTTAAAAATAGCCTTGGTTCCGACGATGGGAAACTTACATGCCGGCCATATATCATTGGCCAGTACAGCCCTAGAACATGCTGATATTGTATGCGCCACGATCTTTGTAAATCCAAAACAATTTGGAGAGAACGAAGATTTTGGAAGCTACCCACGCACCTTAACAAATGATGCACAAATGCTAGAAGATGCAGGCGTTCAACTGATCTTTGCCCCAAGCGTCGCAGAGATGTACCCTAATGGCTTTGCAACGAATGTTTCTGTCTCTGATATTTCCGTAGGATTATGTGGTGGGGAACGCCCTGGGCATTTTGATGGCGTCTGTACGGTCGTTACAAAGCTTTTTTTACAAACACTCCCCGACATGGCTTTTTTTGGCGAAAAAGATTTCCAACAATTACTAGTTATTAAGAAATTCAGCCGTGACTTGAACATTCCTGTAGATATCAGAAGTGTTCCAACCCTGCGTGAAGATGACGGGTTAGCAATGTCTTCAAGAAATGGGTATTTAACTGTCAAAGAACGACAAATAGCACCAACTTTATATTCGGTGATGAAAGATACAGTTCGGACGGCCAAATACACCACATCCTATGAAGAGATCTTGACCCAAGCAAAAACTGCCGTTTTAAATGCTGGCTTTGATAAAATAGACTACTTTCAAATCTGTGATGAAGTAAATTTAAAGCAAGTCAACGAACCTACAGGGAAGCCACAAAGACTTTTTGCAGCGGCTTATTTAGGGAAAGCCAGACTCATTGATAACATCCCCTTGTAAATATTAATTTTTCTTTTTTAATAACGCATGCTTGGCATAATTCTTGAGTCCTGAAGCCAAAATAAGTAATTTTCAGGGGCTATTTCAATGAATGCTTTTTCTAGCATTAGGTTCAAGGTTTATGCAGACATGGCTTTACTAGCCATACTGATCATTGTTGTCAGTTTTTCTGCTGTCAAAACCTATAGTTGGATTGGCGAAACGTCAAAGGCGGTTTTCCATACCAACCTACCCCAAATCAAAACGGCCACTGATTTGGAAAAGCTTGGCTTCCTTGTGAAATTCAAACTTCAAGAGATTTCAAGCTTAAAGAGCGCTGATCAATTAATTCCTCATAAGGAAGATATTCATCAATCTTTGAAAAAGATAATAAACCTCATTGGAAACATCCAAAGATCAGAAAATGCGGCAGGTTCTTTTCAAACGCCTCATCAAAAATTAAACGGCGTTGCCTCTCAGATCAACCTCCTTTTCTCTCAACGAGAACAGCAATTATCGCTTATTGAAAAAATTGCCTTCGCAAAATTAAACACACAAACCTCTATCGAAGAACTTCACATCCTACTTTCCGAATTCAATTTACTCTCTCTTGATCTAACCACCGGCTCAACGCCAATGCCACTGGAACAAGAAAGGAAGAAAGCAGTTATTGAATTGCAGGCTAAAATTCAATCGCTCACAGAATCAATAAAATTAATAGCACCCATTGTTTCAAAAGCTTGGTTAGCTGAAAAAGAAAATATTGCCCCGTCACTATTTTTAAATTTAAAGAAAAATGCCCAGAAAATTGCATCATCTGAAACGCCCCTAATAAAAGAAGATCTCTATCTTGCAATTCAAACTATTGAAAAATCATATGTGACATTTATTTCCCTACTGAAACAACAAAACATCATAAAAACTACCTTTAATCAAACGTTGCACGAGCAGATTTCGTTTATGAAAGAGCTTTGCCAAATCAGTGAAAAATATGCATCGTCCCTATATGTAACTTCCAATTCAAATATAGAATTAATTGAAAAAGCCGAACAGGATGGAAAATACATCATTTATATAACCGCATTTCTATCTTTGGTTATAACATTGATTGTTTCTTTCAAACTTTTTCATCAGACAATTTTAACACGGATTTTAAATTTACAGCACCTCACCCTTGTCGGGGAAAATCATGATGATGCGACATTGCCTAAACCGCATGATGATGAAATCAGCCTAATCCGCTCATCTTTGGATTTTTATATAAAAACTTTAAAAGAAGACGTCACCATTTTAGAAGCCAAAGAAAATGAACTTAAAGGAGCCCATGAAGAATCCCAAGCAGCCCTTAAGGAATTGCACCAGGCTCAAAGAACTCTTATTCAATCAGAAAAGGCTGCTGCCTTGAATTCATTGGTTACAGGGGTCGCACATGAAATAAATACTCCTCTAGGCATATCTGTTTCAATGGCATCGACAATGAATAGTGACATTGATAATTTTAATACGAAACTTGCTAGCGAT
>CBFCZA010000163.1:0-6837 GCA_965602285.1 uncultured Curvivirga sp.
AGCTTGTAACCATGCGCCAAGCTGTATCTAAGGCCGCTGCGAAGCATGGCTTGGCCCCAATTGCTGCCTCTACTCATCCTTTAGCCAATTGGCAATCTCTTCCCCATACAGATAAGGAACGCTATCACATTTTAGCTGATGATTTACAATCTGTAGCCCAGCGGCTGGTTATATGTGGCATGCATGTACATGTGGGCATAGAGGAAGATGACCATCGTATCGATTTATTAAATCAAGTCAGTTACTTTCTACCTCATTTGTTGGCGTTAAGTAACTCTTCTCCCTTTTGGAGGGGACGCAAGACAGGCCTTGCAAGCTATCGCATTGCCGTTTTTGACGAGCTGCCTAGAACGGGGTTACCGAAGAAATTTGAAAGCTGGACTGATTTCCAGTCACACTTAGATATTTTGATTAAAGCTGGCGTGATAGAGGATGGGTCAAAACTATGGTGGGATATTCGACCTCATTGTCGTTTCCCAACCTTAGAAATGCGTATCGCAGATATTTGTACACGATTAGATGATGGAATTGCCATTGCTGCCCTTTATGCATGCTTGATATCCATGCTGCAGCGCCTTCGTAAGAAAAATCAAAAGTGGCGTATTTATAATAATATGTTAATTAATGAAAACCGCTGGAGGGCGCAGCGCTATGGTCATTCGCAAGGGTTGATCGATTTTGGTCGTGGCGAAATAGTTCCTTATGCTGAATTATTAGAAGAAATGATTGAGTCAACGAAAGAAGATCAAGAAAGATTAAAGTGCGTTAAGGAAGTTGCGCACGCACGTACAATTATAAAACGTGGAACAAGTGCCGAAAACCAAGTTAATGTTTATGATACGGCATTGGCTGATGGGGCATCCGAACAAGATGCTCTTCATAAAGTTGTTGATTGGCTTGTCCAAGAAACTGTGGCAGGATTCTAATAGATAAATTTTAAAGTAGGAATTCAAAATGAGTAAAATTGATGATCAAACCCGCCTTGAACTAGAAGCTGCAGCATTTCGTCGTATGGTTTCGCATTTTCAAGAACGCACAGATGTACAGAATATTGATGTTATGAATCTAGCAGGATTTTGCCGTAATTGCCTCTCTAAATGGTATAGAGGTGCTGCGGAAGATAAAGGCCTAGAAATGAGCTATGATGATGCCCGATTAGCTGTTTATGGTATGCCTTATGATGATTGGAAGGCCAAATATCAAACAGTAGCCACCGCAGAGCAAAAGGCAAAGTTTGAAGAAACACATCCAAAAGATTAATTGTTGATCCGAGCCAAAAGATTAAAGAATGTAAAAAGCCCGTGAATAGTCTCACGGGCTTTTTTAATGAGGGGAAATATCTAGCTTAGACGGCTTGGGAGTGCTTACCTTTACCCGTATCAAGATATTCATCAAATACCGCACATATGGCCCGAATGAATAACTTTCCATCTTCTGTGGCAGTGATTCTCCCTTTACTGCGGATGATAAGCCCATCGGCTTCTAATGCAGCAAGTTTATGATTTAACTTTTCAACATCTTTTAAATTACATCCAATTTTCAAGGAAAGTTCTTCGATAGAAACTTCATAACGGCACATTAGATGTTGAATGATCGCACGTCTTAAACGGTCATTGGGACTAGTCGCTATTCCTTTAATAACAGGCAATTTATCGCTATCAATAGCACGAGTATAGCTGCGCATATCACTATAATTTTGGATATACCCACCATCACTTACACCAATAGACGATACGCCAAATCCAATGAGGGTTTCTGCATCATCATCTGTATAGCCTTGGAAATTACGGTTTAGGCGATTTTCTGAAGCTGCAATTGCTAATGGATCATCAGGTAAAGCAAAGTGATCAAGGCCGATTTTGCTATAGCCTGCCTCTACCAATAACTCTGCAGATAATTCAGCTTGCGCGACGCGCTCCTCTGCTGATGGTAGATCACCCTCATTTATCATTCTTTGATGTGATTTCATCCAAGGTACATGGGCATAACCAAATAATGCAAGGCGGGTTGGTTGGAACTCTTTAACGGCTTCCACATTTGCACGGATGCATTTTTCATCTTGGTGGGGAAGGCCATAAATCAAATCTAAATTAATATCTGTGATGCCTTCTGCACGTAAAAATTCGATAACAGCTTTAGTTTCTTCGTGGGGTTGGACCCTGTTGATCGCCTTTTGAACTTTTTCAGTTACATCTTGCAAGCCGATGCTGGCTCTTGTAACGCCAGAATCTGCAAGTGCACGAATGCCTTCTGTTGTCATTTCCCGTGGGTCGATTTCAACGGCAAATTCAGCATCTTCAAGAATGGTAAAATTACGTGCGATCGCGTTGGACAATTCGATGATATCACAAGGTTCTAAAATAGTCGGGCTTCCGCCACCCCAATGTATATGTTTAACTGGTTGTTTTCTGCCAAACTGTTTTGCAACAAGTTCTATTTCTTTGATTAAATATTTCAAATAGTCCTTAACTGGTTTGTAACGTCGAGTGATTTTAGTATGACACCCGCAGAACCAGCACATGGTATCACAAAATGGGATGTGGAAATATAAGGATATCTCTTCATTTTCCCCAATATTGGAAAGCCACTTCTCGTAAATACCCCCATCGACACCACCATGGAAATGGGGTGAGGTTGGATAACTTGTATAGCGTGGGACCGGCGCAGAATATTTTTTGAGTAGGCTGTTTTTCTTTGTCATGCTTAGATGAATAGTCACTTTTACGATGGCTTTCATTGATAAAGATCAAAAGACAGACGGTTTTTGAACAATTTTGAGATGTTTATGAAGAAAATTATTTTAAAGGCATTGAATGGATGGCTTATGCGCATTATCTTGTGCCCAGTTTTCAATATAAATTTACTTGATGAAGAGAAGGACTTTTCATGTCAGATATGGATGAAGCAGTAGATAGCCCTATGGGTGGCATTCCTGCAGATAGTGGTACTACAGAATATGCAGAGGCTGTTGCGGCTGTTGCGGCAAAAGAAGATACTCATGCATCTGGACCTGGTGGTGCAACTGGGGCACGCCTACGTAGCTTTATCGAGCGTATTGAGCGTCTTGAAGAAGAGAAGAAAGCATTGGCGGATGACATTAAAGAAGTCTTTGGCGAAGCTAAGTCAGATGGGTTTGATGTCAAAATTATGCGTCAGATTTTAAAGATTCGTAAGATGGACGATGCGGATAGAGCAGAACAAGAAGCTTTGTTAGAAACATATATGTCGGCTATTGGCATGTAAGTTTTCTGCATTTGATGCGGATAAAAAAAAGCAGGCCTTTGAGGCCTGCTTTTTTGTTTGATAGACAGTCTAGTTTATTCCGCAGCAGCAGGGATTTTCTGATCTGGGTTCATAAATTTCTTCAATAGAACCTGTTTATTTAATTCAACATCGGCGAGGTGAGTATCTTTCACATGCCCATATCCGCGAATATGTTCAGGAAGTTGAGCCAGCTCTACAGCTGTTAAAAGATTATCCTTAGATAAATTCGCCATGATTGTTTTCATCATGTTGATGTAGTCAGTAATCAAATGGCGCTCAACCTTTCTTTCTGCAGAATATCCAAACGGATCGAAGGTCGTGCCGCGCAATCCTTTGAATAAGGAAAGAACTTTCATTGCTGGCAATATCCACGTACCAAATTCGCGTTTTACAGGCTTTCCAGTATTTGGATCTGTCTCTGCTAACATAGGCGGAGCCAGATTAAGTTTTACCTTAAAGTTACCTTCAAAAGCTTCGTTAATTTGGCTCATGAACTGACCATCTGTATAAAGTCTAGCGACTTCGTATTCATCTTTATAGGCCATTAATTTGTAGAGATAACGAGCAGCAGAAATTGTTAAATCCTCACTTAGGTTTCCAACAACTGATTTCTCGTGTTTTTGTACTTCTCGTACTAATTCTTCATATTTTTGAGCATACTTTTTATTTTGATAAGCTGTTAAGTCCTTAACACGATGTTCAATAATTTCATCCGCTGTTTTAGGGAAGGATAGGGCAATAGAACTTGGGTTTGCGCTCTTTTCACCAATGATTTTCTTAACTGCTTCTATGTTATGCGCAGCACGGCGTCCCCATAGAAATGATTTTAAATTCCCTTTCACAGCAACACCATTTAATTCAATTGCACGTGTGATGGCTTCTTCTGAAACAGGGATGCGCCCTTTTTGGAAGGCAAAGCCCAACATGAACATATTACTTGCAATAGAATCACCCATAAGGGCCGTTGCAATTGATGTGCTTGGTACAAAGTCCACATGGTCCTTACCAATACCATCTTGGATGATGGTTTGAATTTCATGGGTAGGGATGGTGAAATCTGCGTTTTTAGTAAATTCACCGGTTGTAGATTCATGGGTGTTAATGACGGCATAAGTCGTATCACGTTCTGTTTTTGACATGGCATCAAATCCAGCCGCCGTGATCATGTCGCACCCTAGTACAAGTTTAGCACCACCAGCGGCAATACGAACCGCATTGATGTCTTCTGGTTGATTTGCAATTTGGATATGACTTGTAACGGCCCCGCCTTTTTGTGCAAGACCAGCCATATCTAAGACAGAGCATCCTTTGTTTTCAAGATGGGCAGCCATACCAAGTATCGCGCCAATAGTTACAACACCAGTACCTCCTACGCCCGTTAATAAAATGCCATAAGGCGTGTCTACGGAAGGGGTCGTTGGTATGGGCAGTGTTTCAAAAATATCAGCGACACCTGCTTTTAAAACAGCCCCATCACTTGCCCCTTTACCTTTTCGTGGTTGTCCACCGTATACAGTTGCGAAACTGGGGCAGAAACCATCCACACAAGAAAAATCCTTGTTGCAGGAAGATTGATCAATGGCGCGTTTGCGTCCTAATGCCGTTTCTTTTGGTGTAACAGAAACACAGTTAGAAACTTCGCCACAATCACCACAACCTTCACAAACCGCATCATTAATAAAGGCGCGTTTTGCAGGATCGGGGAAGGTGCCACGTTTGCGGCGGCGGCGTTTTTCAGAAGCACAAGTTTGATCGTAGATTAAGACAGTAACACCTTTAATATCACGTAATTTTTTTTGAACATGATCTAATTCGTGACGGTGATGGACTTCTGTTCCTACAGGGAAGAATGTACCTGATCCATATTTTTCAGGTTCATCCGTCACTACGACAATTTTATTTGCGCCTTCGGCTTTAACTTGGTGGGCAATGTCGCCAGCCGTGATCGTGCCATCAATTGGCTGACCGCCAGTCATGGCAACGGCATCATTATAAAGGATTTTATAGGTGATATTCACATTTGCGGCTACAGATTGGCGAATTGCTAGAACGCCTGAATGGAAATAAGTGCCATCCCCAAGGTTTGCAAAAACGTGATCTGTCTTAGAAAACTTTGCTTGCCCAATCCAGCTTGTACCTTCACCGCCCATTTGGGTGAAAGTAAATGTTTCGCGATCCATCCATGATGCCATGAAATGGCACCCAATTCCCGCAAGCGCACGTGATCCCTCTGGTACTTTTGTAGAGGTATTATGCGGACAACCTGAGCAGAAATAGGGAATGCGTGAAACACTAGAGGTTTTTTTCTCCAGTTCCTTTTCTTTATCATCAAGGAAGGCAAGACGGTTGCCGAAATGTGATTCCATTTCGTTGCTGGTGCCACCTTTTGATTTGCGAAGGCGTTCCACCAATACACGGGCAATACGTGCAGGGGTCAAGTCACTTGTAGAAGGTAATATCCACTCGTTATTCTCATCAAACTTTCCGACGACACGGGGGCGAATGTTTGAATCTAAATTATAAAGCTGCTCTTTAACCTGATTTTCCATCAAGGCACGTTTTTCTTCGATCACGATGATTTCTTCATGACCATCAGCAAACTCACGAATGCCATCACGTTCTAAAGGCCAAACCATGGCGACTTTATATAAGGAAATCCCAATTTCTTTCGCATATTCTTCGGTGATTTGTAGGTCATCTAATGCTTGGCGTACATCTAGGTAAGTTTTACCGGCAGTGATGATCCCTATGCGTTTTTTCGGGCTTTCAATGATTGTTTTATTTAGTTTATTAACTTTCGCATAGGCGAGGGCGGCATATAGTTTGTGTTTATGCAGAAGCTTTTCTTGTTCCAATGGTGGATGTGGAATGCGAATATTCAGCCCACCTTCTGGTATATCAAAGTCGGTTGGAATGATTGGCTTTATACGATCGGGTGACACATGAACGCTAGCGGACGTTTCAATGTTGTCTGCAAGAACCTTAAAGGCAGTCCAGCACCCAGAGAAACGTGACATTTCAATACCGTGGATGCCAAGGTCAATAAATTCCTGAACGCCTGCTGGATAAAGAACAGGGATAGAAGCATCCATAAAGGCGTATTCAGTTTGATGAGGTAGGGTAGACGATTTACAATTATGGTCATCTCCTGCCAAAACAAGGACACCACCATGTTTAGATGTTCCCGCCGCATTTGCATGTTTAAATACATCACCGGAACGATCGACACCGGGGCCTTTACCATACCAAATGCCGAAAATACCATCTACTTTACTATCATTAAATAATTGAGATTGTTGCGACCCCCAAATAGCCGTCGCGGCAAGGTCTTCGTTTAAACCGGGTTGGAATTGAATCTGATTCTCTTCCAGATAAGGGCGTGCTTGCCAAAGCTGTTGGTCTACTGCACCAAGGGGAGAACCACGATAACCAGATATGAACCCTGCGGTGTTTATGCCCGCAGCAAGATCGCGTTGGCGTAACATCAAAGGAAGACGAACCAGTGCCTGTGTCCCCGTAAGATAAACACGGCCTTCTTTTAATTCATATTTATCAGATAAAGATACTGATTCT
>CBFCZA010000164.1:0-6810 GCA_965602285.1 uncultured Curvivirga sp.
TCATCATGGAACCCATTGGCGGTGCATCAACGGGCGCCTTAGTCGCACCCGATAGTTACTATCCGCGTATTCGTGAAATATGTGACGAATTTGGCATCTATCTAATTTATGATGAAGTCATGACGGGTGCAGGGCGTACCGGCAAGTTTCTTGCCGCAGAACATTGGGGAATCACACCTGATATTATTGCTCTTTCAAAAGGATTTGCAGCAGGTTATGCACCTCTCGGCGCTATGGTTGCAAAAAACGAAATCGTAAATGATGTTCTTGACAATGGGGGGTTTCCCCATGGCTTTACCTATGCTGGCAATCCCCTCGCCTGCTCTGCGGGATTGGCTGTACTCGATGAAATTATAAATAATAATATCGTCGAAAATGCAGCTAATATGGGGGACTTGTTAAAAGCAGGCCTAACGAAGTTGATGGATCGATATCCATTCATTGGTGATGTTCGTGGCAAGGGATTGTTATTGGCTTTTGAATTGGTTTCAGATCGCGAAACAATGAAACCTCTTCCAAAAGAATTAAACGCCCATGAAGAACTTGTAGACTTAGCCTATGAAAGAGGTTTAATCATTTATTCACGCCGAACTAGAGGCGGATTAGAGGGAGATCACTTCCTAGTTTGCCCTCCTCTTATCATAACAGAAACTCATATTGATGAAATCTTAACGATACTTGTTGAAAGTCTTGATGTCTTTGCCAAAAATCATGATCTGGAAGTGAGTTCAGCATGAGTGGAGCAAAAGAAATTTCCATAGCAGAAGCCATCTCACAAATCCCAGATGGCGCATCAATAATGGTAGGGGGATTCGGTGTTCCGGGCACTCCTTTCACCTTGGTTCAAGAGCTTGCAAGTCAAGGGCAAAAAGACCTAACAATCATTAAAAATGATGCCAATGAAAAAGGAATGGGTATAGATCATTTATTAGCCAATGGTCAGGTTAAAAAACTAATCGTGACACATATCGGTTTGAACCCACGCGCTAGCGAATTAATGAATGCAGGGTTGCTTGAAGTTGAATTTTGCGCCCAAGGAATTCTTGCTGAACGAATTCGTGTTGGCGGCGCAGGTCTAGCTGCCTTCATTACTGACATCGGCGTTGAAACCGAACTGGCAGAAGGCAAACAAAAGATCGAATATCAGGGTAAACAACAAGTCATCGAAAGTGCCTTACGCGCAGACTTTGCCTTAATTCATTGTGACCAAGCGGATCAAACAGGCAACCTCACTTACACAGCCTCAGCTCGTAATTTTAATCCTTTAATGGCGATGGCAGCGCAAAAAGTATTCGCCGAAACAGAAAGTTTTCTTCCCCTTGGTGGTTTAAAACCAGATCATATTCACACCGTTGGACCATTTGTCGACAACGTGATTGAGTTAACCGATATTTCTGGGGAGTATGGTATTGTCAGACGCTAAAACAAATATGATTAAGCGGGCTTCTGAAGAAATCAACGCAGGTATGACAGTCAATTTAGGTATTGGTTTTCCAACAAAGGTTCTAGATTATTTAGATCCAAATATGCCTGTTTGGATGCATTCGGAAAACGGTATAGTAGGCGTTGGCCCAACATTGCCTTATGATGATGCAAATAGGAACCTCATTGATGCAGGCGGGGCTTATGTTTCTGAAATCCCTGGCACCAGTTTTTTAGATAGTGCGACATCTTTTGCACTGGTAAGAAGCGGGCGACTTGATCTAACAATATTAGGTGCCTTTCAAATTTCAATGAAAGGTGATTTAGCCAATTGGATCATTCCCGGGGTATTTGCCCCCGGTGCTGGTGGTGCGATGGAACTTGCCCAAAAGGCACGTCGCGTTGTTGCGTTAACCACGCATGTGGATAAAAAAGGGCGTTCAAAAATAGTGAACGAATGCAGCCTTCCCCTCACCGCCTCTGCCTGTGTGGATCGAATATATACAGATATGGCTGTGATGGATATTGTTGATGAAAAACTTGTCCTAAAGGAAATAGCCAATAGTATCACAGTTGAAGATGTAGTGAATGCAACGGATGCACCATTGATTATTCCCGAAGGCGATTTGCCTCGTTTTTAAGGCGGCCTCATTTAACCTTTTATGTCAAAGGATTGATTAATAGACATGTCTAATACGATGACCAAAGATATCATGAAGGCAGTGGACGATCATTTTGATCGGGAAATAGAATTTCTTGGGGAACTTACAAACCATCCCTCTACACGGGGAAATGAGCAATCCGCCCAAAACTTCATGGAAACAGAATTACAAGAACGTGGTTTTAACGTCGATAAATGGGAAGTGAATGTATCAGACATCCAACATTTACCGGGGTTTTCTCCTGTTTTGGGTAATTACGACGAAGCCTTAAATGTAGTTGGGCAGCATAAAAGCCGTACGCAAAAGGGAAAATCCCTTATTCTAAACGGGCATATTGATGTTGTACCGGTTGGCCCCCTTGAAATGTGGGATCGCCCCCCTTTTGAATCTTATTGTGACGACGGCTGGATGTATGGACGTGGTGCTGGCGATATGAAGGCGGGCATTGCCGCGAATGTATTTGCACTAGATGCTTTAAAATCCTTAGGGTTTCAGCCTGCGGCTGATGTTCATATACAATCCGTTGTTGAAGAAGAATGTACAGGAAACGGTGCGCTTGCTTGTTTGCAGCGCGGTTATTTAGCTGATGCAGCTTTAATTCCAGAACCGTTTAACGAAAAATTAGTTTCTGCCCAATTAGGCGTGATTTGGTTTCAAATTGCCTTAAAAGGAATTCCCGTACATGTATTGGAAGCAGGAAGTGGTTCTAACGCAATTGAGGCAGCGATTCCCTTGATTGCAGCCTTGCGTGAAATGGAAAAGGAATGGAATAAGCCTGAATGTAAAAATCAACATTATTGCCATTTAGACAATCCACTCAACTTAAACGTGGGTAAAATCCAAGGTGGCGATTGGGCATCCAGCGTACCAGCATGGTGTTGTTTTGATGTGCGTATGGCCATATATCCCGGACAAAGTATCGATGAAGCCAAAGAAAAAATAGAAGCTTGCATCATGGCAGCAGCAAGTCAGGACAGTTATCTTCGTAAAAACCAACCAGAGATTATTTACCACGGTTTTCATGCGGAAGGTTACTCATTAAGCGACCATGTCAATCCAAACAAAGATCTTGCAATTAATTCTCTGGAAAATGCACATCAAAGCGTGGTTGGAAGTGACTTAGAACAATTTGCCGTAACCGCAACGACAGATGCGCGTTTCTTTGGTTTATATGCAGATATACCCGGACTTGTTTATGGCCCTAGGGCTGAAGCTATCCATGGTTTCAATGAACGGGTGGAATTAGAATCTGTTCGCCGTGTGACACAATCCATCGCCCTTTTCATTGCCAATTGGTGTGGTTTGGAAGAAGTTTAATAATGAAGTCAGACCAACCTATACAGCTACGTGAAGCAACGATAAAAGATGCTGCAGCTGTCCTATCTCTTTTACATGATCTTTCACATGCGACGGGAATGCCGGGCAAAGTTTATTCGTCTGCGGATGATATTGAAGAAGCTATATTTTCAGATCATTCCTTTGTACATGCAATACTTGCGGAATTAGAAGAAACGCCAGTTGGTCTTAGTTTATATTACCCCATTTTTTCAAGTTGGCGTGGGGAAAATGGCGTTTATATATTAGATCTTTATGTGGACGAATCCCTACGCGGATCAGGCCTTGGGCGGCGTTTAATTTCTGCAACAGCAAAAGAAGCTAAAAATAAATGGCATTCAAAATTCATGTGTCTTGATGTAGATAAAGACAATGATCAAGCCTTCGCATTCTATAACCAACTAGGCTTTGAACATAGCCAAGAAGACCATAAAATGGTTGCGCTTTCCTCAGCCTATACTTCATTTCTTCAAAATTAAATTAAGGGTATCATCATGCGTAAAGCTGTCATCGTTTCAACGGCTAGAACACCAATTGGCAAAGCCTATAGAGGGGCATTTAACAATCTTGAAGTACCAACACTTGCAGGGCATGCCGTTAGTGCCGCGGTAAAACGTGCAAAAATCGACCCAAATGAAGTAGAAGAAATGACATTAGGTTCTGCTATTACACAGGGTAGTTCAGGTATCAACATGGCACGGCATAGTGTCTTTGCTTCTGGGCTTCCACAAACGGTCTCTGCATCTACTGTAGATCGTCAATGTGCCTCAGGGCTTTCTGCTATCTCAATGGCGGCACAGCAAATTGTGAATGAAGGTGTCTCTATTGCCATTGGCGGGGGCGTTGATTCTATCAGCTTGGTACAAAATGAAAATTGGAATGAATACCGTTACACAGACCCTACCGTACAACAAAGATTACCAAGTTTTTATGATAGCATGATACAAACAGCCGAGAATGTCGCTAATCGTTATAACATTTCCCGTGAAGCACAGGATGATTATGCATTATCTAGCCAACAAAGAACCGCAAAAGCACAACAAGAAGGCAAGTTTGATTTAGAAATAATTCCAGTGAATGCCCAAAAATATATTGTAAATAAAGAAACGAAAGAAACCTCTTATGAAGACATTCGCCTTGAAAAAGACGAATGTAATCGCCCATCTACAGAACTGGCGAACCTTCAAAAATTGACACCCGTTTTAGGTGAAAACGCAAATATTACTGCAGGTAATGCCAGCCAACTATCTGACGGTGCAAGTGCTTCCTTATTAATGGAAGAAAAAGTTGCAGAGAAAAAAGGACTTGAACCTTTAGGACTATATCATGGCATGGTGAATATTGGCTGCGCGCCAGATGAAATGGGGATAGGCCCAGCCTTGGCTATTCCAAAACTGTTGGAACGTTTTAATCTGAAAGTTGAAGATATTGGTCTTTGGGAAATCAATGAAGCTTTCGCGTCCCAACTTCTTTATTGCCAACATAAACTAGGCATTCCAAGAGAATTATTAAATGTGAATGGCGGGGCTATTTCTATTGGTCATCCATACGGTATGAGTGGTGCAAGAATGACCGGACATGCCTTGATAGAAGGCAAGCGTCGCGGGGCTAAATATGCAGTAGTTTCAATGTGCGTTGGTGGTGGACAAGGTTCAGCAGCACTTTTTGAAATAATTTAGATCCAAAATAAATTCTTACTCAATCTCATAGAAACCATTCATTGATTTTCTTCTCTCCTCGCATATCTAATAGGATATGCAGAAGAGTTTTTAATCCATATGACCCGCTATCATTCTAGCGCAAGGGCCCCGTTGCATATAATCTAACCCAATAGTTTTACAAACGCGGGCGCCTTAAAGGAATGCAATCCACCTAGGTTATCTATTCTCCACATGCCAATAAAATCATCATAATGAATATGATGTTTGCAGTTTTCTGCGTTTACCTTTGCCTCTTATAGGTCCTTCCCTATGTACCCCTTAATTTTCCGCGAAGATGCATGTTCACTATCCAACGAACCATGTTCGAAACATCCAATTTTATGTTCATATATGTCTGAATTAATTTAATTTTGAGATATATCGAAAATTAATGAAATTAATAATTGCTAAAATTAACAATATCGAATAAAAACGAATATTAATTACTATATAGTGAACATTGTTTGAATATTACTTTTAGATTTATTTAGGCGATTTCAGCCGTTCAAATGTTAAATTCAAATTATCAAGGTGCGAGAATGACGATAAACCAAGATATTCACGACATTTTTATTGTTGGTGGGGGCATTAATGGGTGTGGTATTGCGCGCGATGCAGCAGGGCGTGGCTATAGCGTTTTTTTAGCCGAACAAAATGACTTGGCAAGTGGGACATCATCCGGATCAACAAAGCTTATTCATGGTGGTCTTCGCTATTTAGAACATTATGAATTTTCGCTTGTTCGAAAGGCTTTACAAGAACGTGAAGTCCTATGGAAGAATGCCCCGCATATCATTGAACCCCTTCGTTTTATATTGCCACTACACAAGGGATTACGACCCGCATGGCTTATTCGTCTAGGCTTATTCATTTATGACCATCTGGGTGGTAGAAAGTTATTACCGGCAACGACTAACCTTAGTCTAGACTCTAATAATATAGATAACCCTCTAAACTCTGGCTTTAGTAAAGCTTTTGAATATTCAGATTGCCGGGTAGATGATGCGCGCTTCGTCGTCCTTAACGCTATGGATGCTCAAAAACGTGGGGGCATCATTCGTACAAGAACCAAGGTTAGTGCTGCTGAACAAATCGATGGAATTTGGCATATAAAGATTGAAAATATGCTCACTCAAAAAAGCGAGATCATCAAAGCCCGTATCCTTATAAACGCAACGGGACCATGGGTGGATCAATTTCTAAACTTGATGAGTGATCAAACAAAAGTACATAATGTACGCCTTGTGCAAGGTAGTCATATCATTGTTGATAAGATCTATGATCATGATCAATGCTACATCTTTCAAAATAAAGATGGTCGTATTATCTTTTCAATCCCCTATGAGAGTAACTTCACGATGCTTGGAACAACAGACATTGATTACACGGGTGACCCAAGCAACGTAGAAATCACAGAAGATGAAATAGATTACATATGCGCCTCTGCCAGTGAGTATTTTAAAAAACCTATAAGCAAAGATCAGATTAAATGGCAGTTTAGCGGGGTGCGCCCTCTTTTTGATGATGGCGCAACAACAGCACAAGAAGCCACGCGGGATTATGTTTTACGTGTTGAAAAATCAACCGATCGTTCAGCTTTGATCAATATATTTGGCGGCAAAATCACCACCTATAGAAACCTGTCTGAATCTGTAGTTGAAAAGGTCGAGACTATTTTAGGAAAACGGAAA
>CBFCZA010000165.1:0-6711 GCA_965602285.1 uncultured Curvivirga sp.
CAACCCCCAAGACTTATGGCACCTGCCGCAACGATGCTAGGTGAACGAAATGACCGTACGAGTAAACTAAACTTATCAACAACTGCCATGCAAACCTTACTTGATGGTGTTGCGACACGCCTAGATGAAACCCGCGAGACCGGCCGTTATATGGTTGGTCTATTAGTTTTTCTTGGGTTATTAGGTACATTCTGGGGCTTGATGGAAACAGTTTCAAGTGTAGGCGATGTTGTCGCGAACCTCGAGATTTCAGGTGGCGGTCAAGATGATATGACCGATGCAATGGCAGCCTTAAAAGAAGGTCTGCAAGCGCCATTATCAGGCATGGGCACTGCATTTAGTTCTTCTCTTTTTGGTTTAGCGGGTTCTTTGATCCTCGGTTTTTTGTCCTTACAGGCCTCCCAAGCACAAAATCGTTTCTATAATGACTTTGAAGAATGGCTATCTGTTCTTACCCGCCTAAGCGGAAGTGGCCCAATTGGCGATGGGGAACAATCTGTATCTGCCTACACCAATGCATTACTGGAGAAGACTGCAGATAGCGTCGAATCCCTACAACGTTTCATGACACGAAGTGAAGAAAGCCGCATCGAAGCAGAACGTAACCTTGCAATTTTAAACGATCGTCTTGGATCTTTAGTAGATGTGATGAGCAAAGCGCCCGCATCATCTGGTGGTGTAGATGAAGCTACAAAAACAAACTTTAAAAACATGGAATATCATTTAGCACGTATCGCCCAAGATGCACCGAAAGGTCGAGATGAAGCCGTTCAAGAGATTAGAAGTGAAATCCGCCTTTTAGCCCGTACAATAGCCGCCCTTGGTGAAGGTTCATAATCATGGCTCTTTCCAAAAGAAGCCGTACCAACATGGACATATGGCCGGGTTTCGTAGATGCCCTCGCCACTTTGTTGATGGTTATTATCTTCTTATTATTGATTTTTGTTATCTCTCAAGTTTATTTGAATGATGCGCTTGTTGGTCGTGACAAAGCCTTGGACAAATTGAACCTGCAAGTCTCAGAATTAGCCACCATGTTAAAGTTAGAAAAAGCAACAGGGGCTGATTTAAAAAGCCAAGTGGGCGACCTTTCTCAGGAACTGCGCGCTTCCTTAGCAAAAAGGGATGACCTACAATCACAGATATCTTCCCTACAAGGCGAAAACAAAGGTTTAAAAGGTTCTTTATCAAATAGTGAAAACCAACTTGCAAAAGTGAATGCGCAATTGATGGATGCTTATCAAATCGTTGATGCAAATAAAGATACCATACAAGTTCAATTAGGGAAGCTAGCCCTTCTTACCCAAAAGATAGAATCGCTTGAAGCACTTAAGGAAGAGTTAAAGGAAGTTAATGCTTCTAAACTTGGCGAAGTAAACGATGAGTTAATAGAAGCACGTGCAGAAACTGCCTTATTGAACCAACAGTTAAAAGCCTTGGGCGAGCAAATGGCTGAACTCTCACGTATATTAGATGCATCAGAGCTGAAAGATTCAGAACAACAAGCACAGATCCAAGCATTGGGTAAGCGCCTTAACAAAGCTTTAGCAAGTAAAGTTCAAGAGCTTAGTAAATATCGAAGTGAATTTTTTGGGCGCCTACGTCAAATCCTTGGAAATCGTAAAGACATTCAAGTTGTGAATGATCGTTTTGTATTCCAATCGGAAGTTCTTTTTGCATCTGGTTCTGCGACACTTGGCGAAGCTGGCAAAACGCAACTATCCCAACTGGCCCAATCCTTACTAGAGATTTCAAGCAATATTCCAGATAAAATTAATTGGGTGATGCAGGTTGAAGGCCATACAGATGCGGAACCAATTCATTCAGCACAATTCCCTTCTAACTGGGAACTATCTGCGGCGAGAGCGATCTCTGTTGTTAAACATTTACAAAGCAATGGTATTCCAGCAAATAGGCTTGCAGCAGCGGGGTATGGAGAATTCCAACCTATCGATTCACGAAGCGATGAAATTGCCTATCGCCGTAATCGTCGAATTGAATTAAAGCTTACACAACGGTAAATGATGCTTATGGGTATTTTTCGTTTATAAATGATGAAAATAAGGTTGCAAGACAGACGTTAATCCCGTAAATACCGCTTCATATTCATGAGCTGATCTCATGCGTAAATTTATTATAACCAAATACATTGCAGCCCAGTTACGGCGCAATGGTTTGTAGGAGCCGAAAAATGAAAGCTGATATTCACCCAGCATACCACATGATCACAGTTGAAATGACTGATGGTACATCTTACCAAACACGTTCTACTTGGGGTAAAGAAGGCGATACAATGCGTCTTGAAATCGACCCAAAAGCACATCCTGCTTGGACTGGTGGAACTCAACGTATTCTTGAAGGTGGTCAAATGGCCCGCTTCAACAAACGTTTCTCTGGTTTCGGCCTATAAGAGATACTTTGGCGCATTACTTATGATGCGACGAAATCCAAGACAAAACCCGGATCATTCATTTGGTTCGGGTTTTTCTTTGTCTGAAGTTCCCATCCTCAATACCTTGAATCCAAAAATCCTCTCCCCATATCTATAATATAGATATCAAATGGAATGCCTAACGAAGGGTTCTAGTGATCTATATTCACTTTGTGTATCAGCTCAATAAAGAGTGATATTCACAAATATTAATTGCTCAAGATATAGAGGATTTAAAATGAGAGATTTAGACTTTTCCCCCCTATTCCGAAATACTATTGGTTTCGATCGTATGGCACGCCTTATGGACAGTATCGCCACAGGTGAAGGATCTACAAATACTTACCCCCCTTACAACATCGAACAAATAGACGAAAACTCTTATCAAATTTCAATGGCTGTTGCTGGGTTTTCCGATGAAGAATTAGAAATAGAGCTTCTAGAGAACCAACTTAAAATCATTGGAAAAAAAGAATCAGATCCTACCTCAGAAAAAAACAGAAACTTTTTACATCGTGGTATAGCACAACGCACATTTGAGCGACGCTTCTCCCTAGCTGATCATATAAAAGTTTCTGGGGCAAAATTGGAACATGGCCTATTGCATGTGAAATTGGTTAGAGATATCCCCGAAACAAAGAAGCCAAAAGCCATCCAAATTGAGACTTTCAAGAATAAGTCTCTTGATCATTAAGTCAGTAAATTTAAATAAGGTTACAGAAAAGCGTATATTCCTTTGGTTTATGCGCTTTTTCTATATTCATTGATACCTTACAAACCCATACGCAGGCGTATGTTTTTATGTTTGGATATTGCATGAATGAATTAAATCCGTATAGTGAGCGCCAGTTTTTAATGTGTCTTCCATAATTGGCCTATTGATTTGAATCTCACTGGCCCTTGAGAATTATGGACCATAAATATAAACCGATGATCGGTGAATTCTGCAATAATGCAGTCCAAATAATATGTTGGTAGGAGTGCCCTTAAATGGCTGAAGAACTTTTCCACTTTATCAATGGCGAACGCGCAAAAGGCAAAAGCGGACGTTTTGGTGATGTATTTAACCCTGCAACTGGCGAAGTATCAGGTAAATGCCCTTATGCTTCTAAAGAAGAAGTAGGCGAAGCTGTTGCTAATGCTAAAGCTGCATTTGAAACTTGGTCTGAAGTTTCCAGTGTTAAACGTGCACAGGTTATGTTCAAATTCCGCGAAATCCTAATTCGTGAAACTCCTGCCCTCGCTGAAATGATGGGTAAAGAGCACGGTAAAACAATTCCTGATGCGATGGGCGAAATTGGCCGTGGCTTAGAAGTTGTTGAATTTGCTTGTGGCATTCCACAGCTTCTTAAAGGTGAAAACAGTCAAAATGTTGGCGGTGGTATTGATATTACTTCTATCCGCATGCCTGTTGGCGTTGTTGGTGGTATCACACCATTTAACTTCCCTGTAATGATCCCACTTTGGATGGGCGTAATGGCAGTTGCATGTGGTAACACATATGTAAACAAACCATCTGAACGCGATCCTTCTTCATCTTTGCATTTAGCTGAGATGTGGAAAGAAGCTGGTCTTCCAAATGGTGTTTGGAACGTTGTAAACGGCGACAAAGAAGTTGTTGATGCACTTCTTCATCACCCTGACGTAGAAGCGATCTCTTTTGTTGGATCTACAATGGTTGGTGAATATGTTTACCAAGAAGGTTGTAAGCATAACAAACGTGTACAATCATTCTGTGGCGCGAAAAACCATATGGTTATCATGCCTGATGCGGATATGGACCAAGCTGCTGATGCTCTTGTTTCTGCTGGATTTGGTTCTGCAGGCGAACGTTGCATGGCGATTTCTGTTGCTGTCCCTGTTGGCGCAGAAACACAAAAAGCTTTGGTTGAACGTTTGATCCCACGCATTGAGAAATTAAGCGTTGGTGCATATAACGATCCAAAAGCAGATATCAACCCAGTTATCACTAAGCAAGCTCAAGAACGTATCGAAGGCTTGATCACTTCTGGTGTTGAAGAAGGCGCAGACCTTGTCATTGATGGTCGTGGTACACGTTTACAAGGTTATGAAGGCGGTTATTTTGTTGGTGCATCTTTGTTCAACAATGTTACTGAAGCTATGGATATCTACAAAACTGAAATCTTTGGTCCTGTATTATCTGTAACAACACCACAAACTTACGAAGATGCAGTACGCATGATCAACGAACATGAGTATGGCAACGGTGTGGCAGTATTCACACGTGATGGTGATACAGCGCGTCATTTCCAACGTAATGTTGATGTAGGCATGATCGGTATTAACGTACCAATTCCTGTGCCTTTGAGCTTCCATACTTTTGGTGGTTCTAAACGTTCTAAGTTTGGTGATTCCCAAATGTACGGACCAGAATCAATCAACTTCTTCACCAAAATGCGTACCATTAGCCAACGCTGGCCTTCTGGTATCAAAGATGGTGTTCAAATGGCATTCCCATCTAACGAGTAATCCTTGTTAAGATAGCGATACATTGAATAGAAAAGGGCGGCTTATATAAGCCGCCCTTTTTTAATGGTTAAATTTTGTATTAAAAAAACACCTATGCATTAAAAGGTCCGCATAAAAAAGATGCCGGAAAAATGAATTCCCGACACCTTCTTTAAGATAAACTGCAAGACCTTAATTACTTACTGTCGTGCATTGCTTTCGCATATTCTGCTGGATCAGAAAGACGTTCTTTTTCTTCCTCATAATCCTTTGTTTCTGCACGGGATTGTAGCACATGCCACCCGAGCCAGAAAACAACCAACGCGGCAACAAGAATACCTTCAGTTCCAACCATTGGGTAAACAGCGCCGACATCGGCAAGGTCTACAGCCCAAGTTTTTACAGTTGCTGACATTTTATGTCCTCCTGTTTATTACTTCATATATCCATGGGCAATTGCTTCTTCAACAACAGCCTTTTGAATATCATTAGCTTCATCTTCATGCGTATATGTTTCAGCTAAATCCAACCCAATCATTTCGATTTCAGGTGGAATACGAAGCATACCAAATGCATTCAGGATTTTCGCAACGATAAACGCTGGCAAGAAGCCCAATACAAAGAACATGATGATAGCACCAGCCAATTGACCCCATGGTGTAATTTCTGCATAGCCTTCGAACCCTGAAGATGGATATCCCCAAAGCATGAAACCAGCAATAATCAAACCTAAGAAACCAGCATAACCATGTACTGCTACAGAACCTACAGCATCATCAATTTTGAACTTACGTTCAACCCAATGATGCATTTTGTAAGCGAATACAGCACCGATAGAAGCTACAAACATCGCTTGGATCGGATGATATAAATCGTTACCAGCAGATGCAGTAATGATACCAGCTAAACCAGCTGAATATGTCCAAAACGCATCGCCCTTAGACACAATATAACCAGCCATTAAACCACCAGCTAAAGACATCAAGAAGTTGAATGTAATTGCTGAAAGTGTTGTTGGTGTTAGATATATATTGGTAGCAGTGAAAGTAACACCTTCTGATCCAATATCACCAGCAGCAATGATCGGCACGTTACATGCGGCATAGAAGCCCCAGAAACCAGTATAGATCAAGAATAGACCAACTGTTACCAACCAAGGACTATGTGGTTTAATATCACGAGCGGTACCGTCTTTACGGAATTTACCAATACGTGGACCAAGAACGATCAATACTGCCAACGCAGCACCACCGGCAATCGCATGAATAACGCCAGAAGCATAAGCATCATGATAACCAAGTAGTTTGACCATCCAGCCATCCCAATGCCAACCCCAAGCCGCATCAATGATCCAGGTACAAGAACCAATTAATACTGCGATAATCCAGAATGCAGATGAACGAATACGTTCAATTACAGCACCAGAAATAATAGAAGCAGCTGTCCATGAGAATAGCAAGAATGCAGCCCAGAACACACCGTTAATACGCGCCCAAAATGCGGTATCAGCCGCGGTTAATGGACCACCTTCTACTGGAGGGCCACCAAGATGGGTACCCATCAATTCGCTCCAAGGTGTCGCAAATGGTGCTTCAATAAGGCCTAGGCCATTGAACACGAATGGACCATTTGGGAATGCGAAATAAATCCACCAACCAAATAGATAGAAAGTGACCGTCACAAGCGGAATCACCATAGTATTCTTCATTAGGGTATGAAGCATATTTTTTTGACGTGTGGCACCTACTTCGTAGATACAAAAGCCCACATGAATCAAAAACATAAATACAACTGTCACCCAATAATAGAAC